>CAZWKW010000022.1:0-1920 GCA_964634115.1 uncultured Candidatus Saccharibacteria bacterium
TACACTTCATCGGCATTGGAGGCATTGGTATCTCTGCGCTTGCTAAGATGATGTTGCACAGAGGCGTGGAGGTCTCTGGAGTAAACGATTCGGAGAGTCCAGAAACACTGGATGAGCTTCGCGAGCAAGGTGTACGAATTTCTATTTTTAACAACGAGGTCGCACCTCCCATTGCTGCGCAAGCTGAGGAACGACCTCTCGCGTTTTCGGAGGGTGTTGAAGCATTTGTGTATAGTGTGGCGTGGGAGGCAAGGGCACCGGAATTGTTGGAGATGGCGCGAGCGACCGGCAAGCCGGTACTCACATATTTTGAAGCACTCGGAGAAGTAGCAAAAGAATATAAAGTGGTGGCGATCAGTGGCACACATGGCAAAACAACCACCACAGCAATGGCGGCGCGTGCTCTCATCGGTGCAGGTCTCGACCCAACTGTTATTGTCGGCTCTCTCGTCAATTGGCCGAGAGGTCAAAGAAACGCTTTGACCTCTTGCAGTAACTTTCGTGCAGGCAAGAGTAATTTGCTAGTTATTGAAGCATGCGAATACAAACGCCATTTCCTACACTTCCACCCGTACATTTTTGCAGTTACCAATATAGAGCTAGACCACCCTGATTATTATAAAGATTTGGCAGATGTAGAAGACGCATTTGCACAAGTGGCAAGTCAATCTGAGATTGTACTTACACAAGATAGTATAGAGCAGCAACTCTTGTATGTACCAGAGCTTAAAGTCCCAGGCGAATATAATAGAAGGAATGCTGCGCTTGCACTAGCCATTTGTAGTGAGTTGGGGGCTGATATAGAGAAAGCAAAAGAGGCATTAAAAAACTTTACAGGCACGTGGCGCCGCTTTGAGTATAAAGGAAAAACAAAGAAAGGGGCGAAAGTTTACGATGACTACGCGCACCACCCAACGGCAATACAGGCAACGTTAAAAGCCCTTCGACAAGCTCAGGGCGACAATCCCGGTAGGATTGTCGCAGTGTTTGAGCCACATATGTTCTCACGCACAGAAGCTCTATTTGCTCTTTTTGCAGAGAGCTTTGTCAACGCAGACGAGGTAATCATCGCACCAATCTATGCCGCACGAGAAGAGTCTATAAAGGGCATCACAGCAGAAGCTCTTGCAAAGGCGATTACCGAGCATGGCAATAGTGCCCAGCATGCAGAGACTCTGCAAGAAGCTGTGGAATTGGCAAATAATATTGCAAGCGAAGGAGACACAATACTATTTATGAGTGCAGGTGATATATTTAAGGAGATACCAAGTATAATAAAATCATAATGACAGGCACACTTTACATAGTAGCCACACCGATAGGGAATTTAGAAGACATCACACTACGTGCTCTAAGAGTACTTAAAGAAGTGGATACTATATTTTGCGAGGATACTCGCATTACCAAGCGGCTGTTAAACAAATACAAAATAGACACGAACACACAAAGCCTCAACGCCCGCACAGAAGAAGTAAAACTAAACTTAGTACTCCAACTACTAAGTGATGGTAAAGATATCGCATATGTTAGTGATGCAGGCACTCCGGGCATTTCAGACCCAGGAGTACGGCTTGTAGCTCGCGCCCGCCAAGCGGGTGCGAGTGTTGAGGCAATCCCCGGCCCCTCTGCACTTACGGCAGCACTCTCTATTGCAGGAGTACCTACAAACAAGTTCACGTTTTTGGGTTTCCTACCACAAAAGAAGGGTAGGCAAACTGCGATCAAAAGTATTGCAAATATAGAGCATACTGTTGTGCTGTACGAGTCTACTCACAGGATATTAAAACTACTAAGTGAGCTATCTAAGGTAGTGCCTCAGGCACGAGTTACACTGGCGCGCGAGCTTACCAAAATTCATGAGGAGGTCTTGCAGGGTACTGCAGAAGAGCTACTACAAATTTTAGAAGAAAATCCACAAAA
>CAZWKW010000022.1:2020-8514 GCA_964634115.1 uncultured Candidatus Saccharibacteria bacterium
ATGAAAAGTACAACTATACTTATTACACTGGGCATTCTTATAGCCCTATTACCACTCTCTGGCTTACCAGGCTCATGGCGCAATATCTTATGCGTAATCTTAGGTCTTGGTGTCGCTGGTATCGTCTTTTATCACGTTCACAAAAGTAAAACCAAATCTGATACAAAAGACTCAGAGATAAATGAAGAAGCAAAATACAATGGAATTACATCAAAAAATGATGAGTGATAAAAAAGGAGTTCTTTGGCTAGCCGCCTTGTTACCAGTATTTGTAATCACCTTGCTATTCACCTTTACACTCCCAATACTGCTCAACTCTACCAAGTATAGTAGCAATCTCACTGTACCACTAGAGCCTAAGGAAGACCCAGCCGAGCCAGATGTAGCGCACAAGAGTACGCCCGAGTACGTACGCGCAATTTATGTATCTCAGTGTGGAGCCACAAGTGCCAAGCTACGCGCATATATAGAGAGCTTATTAAAAGAGACAGAACTCAATGCGGTTATTATAGATGTTAAAGATTACAGCGGCACCGTTTCGTTTAAGATGAGAGATGGCATCGCACTACCAGGTGGTAAGGGCTGCGTGGTACGCGATATGAAGGAGTGGATAGAGGAGCTACACAAGCAAGATGTATACGTGATAGCTCGTATCACCGTTTTTCAAGATCCGCTCTATGCGGAGGTTTACCCAGAGCTTGCAGTACATCGCAAGAGCGCTACCACAACTCCTTGGCGCGACAAGCACGGCTTAGCATTTATAGATGTTGGAGCACGCAAATTTTGGAAGTATATAGTAAACATATCACAAGAGTCTCATAGTATTGGCTTTGATGAGCTTAATTTTGATTACGTTCGTTATCCGTCTGATGGCAATATGCGTGACGTATATTACACTCATTCTGGCAACGAGAATGGGGTAGTAGAGAGCAGAGAAGAGGAATTAGAAAAGTTCTTCCGCTATTTAACCTCCCGCTTGCGTCAAGGTACCGATAAGCATGTCCCTATACTTTCTGCAGACTTATTTGGTATGACAACTACAAATACAGATGATCTAACCATAGGGCAAGTACAAGAGCGAGCAGAGCCATATTTTGACTACATCGCACCAATGGTCTACCCAAGTCATTACCCGAGCTGGTTTATAGGGCTAGATAATCCTAACGAGAATGTATATGAGGTTGTTAAGTACTCTATGAGTAAAGCGGTAGAACGCATGGTAGCTACTACCACACCAAATGCCTCGTTTAAATATAGTCAAAGAATAGGCACCAGCACACCAGCAATTTATAGCAAGCCTGCAAGTAGTGCTTATAAGATGCGCCCATGGTTGCAAGATTTTAACTATGGCGGAGACTATGATGCGGCAAAGGTAAGAGCTCAAATCCAAGCTACTTACGACTCTGGCTTAAACAGTTGGATGCTATGGAATCCGGCTAACAGGTATACACGCGAGGCCTTACTGCCGAATTAAAAGCCAGAAATTTCTGGTATAATCAGAGTATGCAATATAACTACGACCCGAATCATATTACATATTTTGCATCTACAGACTGTCGTGGAGAGAAGAAGCCATTTGGTATAAAAGCCATAGACCGCACCAGGCACATGTACATTATAGGTAAGACAGGCATGGGTAAGTCCACCATGCTAGAGAATATGGCAATCCAAGATATCCAAAATGGTGATGGTATGGCATTTATAGACCCACACGGTAGCACTGCCAGCAAGCTGTTAGATTACATCCCAGAAGATAGAATAGACGACGTGGTCTACTTTGCACCATTTGATATGGAGTTTCCTCTTGGCTTTAACGTTATGGAGGATGTTGGCTACGATAAGCGCCATCTCGTGGTTGCTGGACTTATGAGTGCCTTTCAGCGTATTTGGGTAGATGCTTGGAGCTCACGTATGGAGTACATTTTACAAAATACTTTACTTGCACTTTTAGAGTACCCAGACACTACTCTTATAGACGTCAACCGCATGCTCATCAATAAGACCTTCAGAGACAAAGTAAGCGATGCAGTGTCCGACCCTATAGTTAAGCGCTTTTGGAAGGAGGAATTTGCAGGTTACACAGATAGGTACACGCAAGAGGCCACGCCAGCAATACAAAATAAGATAGGGCAGTTCACCAGCAATCCACTTGTACGCAACATCATCGGTCAACCCAAGTCCACCTTTGATTTACGCAAGATAATGGACGAACGTAAAATTCTGATCATTAATCTCTCTAAAGGGCGCATGGGTGAGCAGAACGCAGACCTCCTTGGTAGTATTCTTACCACCAAGCTCTACCTGGCAGCAATGAGTCGAGCAGAGGAAAGTGCGAGTGCTATGGCGGCATTACCACCATTTTATTTATATGTAGATGAGTTCCAGTCTGTAGTCAACGACTCCTTCGCCAACATTCTCTCTGAGGCACGCAAATACAAGCTCAGCCTTACAATAGCACACCAATATATAGAGCAAATAGAGGAGAATATCCGAGCTGCAGTATTTGGCAACGTTGGTACCACTATTGCGTTTCGTGTTGGTCCATTTGATGCAGAGACGCTAAAGACTATTTTTGAACCTACATTTTTCTGTGAGGATTTAGTTAATCTTGGCTTCGCACAGATTTATCTCACACTTATGATAGATGGCGTGGGCTCGCAACCATTCTCTGCGGTTACTTTGCCACCAGTAGACGAGCCCACCTTCACCTTTAAAGAGCGTATCATAAAGCGTTCGCAGCAGAGTTATGGTACACCTAGAATTAAGATAGAGAAGTTAATGTCGGCCCAGAGCCCAGAGCAAAAGTCTGCAGAACCTAAAGCTAATAAGAAGCCTCAACCTAAAAAACAAAATACACCAAGTAAAGAAAGGAGAGAAAGTGCTCAACCAACACGGGGCAAACCAAATTATACAAAACAGGTAGAGTACAAGAAAAGAGAAAATCCAAAGTCTGAAGTCAAAGGTAAAAGTGCCCTCGCAGCAGCACTTGGTGAGCTTAAGCAAGCTCAAGCGCAGCAAGCATCTCAGAAGAGTCCTGCAGAGATACTTCGCACCAAACAACAAAAAAAGGTCACCAAGAGCACTTCAAATGATACCCAAAAACCAAAAGAGCAAAAAATCAAACAAGATACACCTCGTACTATTTCAGAAGAAGTGTCAGACACAACACTCCGTAAAATTTTACGTGATGATTGATCGATCATGCGTGTACTATTTTTGCTAGTATTTTTGTATATACCCACCTTTGTATCTGCACAAGTAATAATTAGTGAAATTTTTTATGATTCAGCAGAGACGCCAGAGCATAATTACGAATTTGTTGAGATATATAATTCTGGCAGCCTAACTGATATCAGTGGTTGGGTGCTACAAGATGATAGTAAAGAGTATGTAATTCCAGATGGTACGACATTAGATAGCGGAGCTTATTTTATTATAAATCGCGCACTTGTGAGCAATAGTTTCAGCCTTAAAAATACGGGAGAGACATTAGTATTTAAAAATGGTTCTGAGGTACAAGATACAAAGGTATACGAAGATGATGCTGAGGAAGGGCAATCACTCCAAAAACAGCAAGACGGCACATGGCAACCAGGCACACCCACCCCTGGCAGTGGAGTCCTCTCTTCTGGTGATGAGGAGTTTGCATTGTCAGACTCAGGCCAGACACAAACAAACATAATTACAACAGAAGTTACTAAATACAACACGGTAACAATAGAGCCGCCACAAGATATTTACCTACGTCTTGCCGCGCCAGAGCTCACCAACACAGGCGTACAAACCGTACTCTACGCAGAAGTGTACGACGCCACTGGTAAGGCAGTTAGCAGTGCAAATGTAGAATGGTCATTTGGCGATGGGGCTACGGCACGTGGGGCAGAGGTACAGCATAGATATGCATACCCAGGTACCTACGCAATTTCTGCATATGTAAAGAGTGGCACACTTACCGATGAGACAAGCGTGCAAATACTGGTTGTAGATGCTGTCGCATCTGTTCATCTCAGTGAAGATTTCAAATTTGTAGAAGTCTTCAACAGCTCCAAGCATGAGTTAAATGTATCGGGCTGGATATTACGTAGCGGGTACAAACACTTTTATATTCCAGAGAGAACGCTTATCCTGGCTGCTTCTAGTGTACGCTTTAGTACCGACATTACAAAGCTCTCGACACTAAAGATGGAGAAGCACGTACTTTTGCTGGATTCAGCACGTAATATGGTTGCAGATAGTAGAGAATATGCGGTAGAGGAGCTAGAGCAAGAGCCAGAAGAGGCTGCGACCACTACAAGCTCAAGTACCACCACAGACTCTAAAGAGGAGGTTATTGTAGTACCGTCTATAAAATTTGTGCAACCACCACCTCCACTCACACCACAACCCAGCTTGTCCAATCAAGAACCAGAACAACAAAAAGAGCTCACTACAGAGATAGCTCAACCGCAACTTGCATCGGCAGTTGTTGGCGCCAAGAGTACAAATTTATTTGATTCTGGAGTAGAGTGGCTACTTGGTCTATTGGGAGTGGTCGGGTTTGGTATATTTACACTTAAGAGCTTCTCCACAAATAGTAATCATGGTACCATTGATGAGTCTCAATCAATACACGTTGATGAATTTAGAATTTCAGAGATTAAATAAGTTTTAATATGGATATTCCAATAGCATTGTGGCTTAACCAGCTGTTATACATAAGTGAATTATTCGATAAATCTGTATATATCCTAGCACAATACGGCATTTTTGTTGTTGCAGGTGCATTTGTTATATTTTTTGCTTACAAATATAAATGGCAACTCACCTTTATAATCAGGGGTATTCTTACTGCGGTTACCTTATGGGTTGCATCACAGTTGATAAATACACTCACAATAGTTGAGCGTCCATTTATACACTTGAGTAACATCATGCCACTTTTTATGCATGGCTCAAATGACTCTTTTCCATCTGGGCATGCGGTTATTATGTTTGCATTAGCATTCTATGCTTACAAACAAAATAGTGGCATAGGATTACTTTTGATAGCGCTTAGCATTCTATCAAGTGTTGCAAGAGTTGTAGCAGGTGTACATTGGCCAACAGATATTTTTGGGTCAATAATACTTGCATATGCTGGGGTTGTACTGATAGAGTGGTGTTATACAAAATTTTATGAAAGTAAAAGGCAATAAAAATATTTTGGTAACGGGTGGTGCTGGGTATATCGGCAGTGCCTGCACAAAGCGCCTACTTGATCTTGGCTATCAAGTAACAGTTGTAGACAATTTATGTCACGGAGACAAGAAGTACGTGGATGCTCGTGCGAAGTTTGTAGAGACAGACTTACGTGACGAGGCTGCTCTCGCCACTCTTTTTACAAGTAGTAATTTTGATGCAGTTATGCACTTTGCCGCTCTTAAGTCTGTGGGCCAGAGTGAAGAAAGACCTGCGGAGTACTTTAAGAATAACGTTGGTGGTACTATGAGCTTGCTCTCTGCAATGGCAGAGCATGGGGTGGGGGAGATTATCTTTTCTTCCTCTGCCGCGGTGTACGCTCCTAATGACGGTACTCCATTTACAGAGCGAGACCAACTCAAAGCAATAAACGTGTACGGTAATTGTAAAATTATAGAGGAGATGCTCATACAAGAGCTTGCACGTACCGGCAAGCTCAAGAAATTTGCAATCCTACGCTACTTTAACGTTGCTGGCGACGCTGGGCTTAGATACATAGACAAGGCGCCAGAGAACATCTTCCCAATTCTAGCCAATGCTCTTTCGTTGGGCGAGAGACCTGCCTTGCCAGCAGGCAGGTTTTCTATTTTCGGCACTAATTATGATACGCGCGATGGTACAGGTATTCGCGATTACATCCATCTGAGCGACTTAGTAGACGCACATATCAGAGCTCTTGAGTACGATAGTTCTGGCATTTGGAATTTGGGCACAAGTGATGGAACTAGTGTAAAAGAGCTTATAAGCAAATTTGAGAAAGCTTCTGCTAAAAGCTTAAGCACAGAGGCTTCGCCGCGCCGCGCCGGCGACCCAGCAGTGGTTCTTGCAGACGCTAGCTCCGCCGCCGACACATTGCATTGGCAACCCAAGCATACGCTAACAGAGATGGTAAAGTCCACATTGGATACTTACAAAATCTAGAAGTCAAACTTCTAAGCTCGCTCTTCCAGCCGCCTGCGTATCTCGGTACTGGAGAGTCCGTGCCCATCACGTTTGTGGAAGTAAATTTCTCCCTTCTGTATATCATGCCCTGTGTACTCCTTGCCCTCCCAATCACTACCAAGTATCCGCACATCCCAATCATTATCTAACAACCAATCATACAGCTCAGCTTCTGTAGTGTATACAAAATGTTCATCCACGTACTTAATTGCACCTATCATCTCCAAGCGCTCTTCCAGTGAGTAGATCGGCATATTCTTTTTTCCAGTTTTGGTGCGATATTCCTTATCTACAGTAGGATCGGTTTGTACACCTACGATAAGATAATCGCATTG
>CAZWKW010000023.1:0-8359 GCA_964634115.1 uncultured Candidatus Saccharibacteria bacterium
ACAGTAGAACAAGTAAAAGACAGACTATCTATTGAGGAGGTAGTATCAGCCTATGTAAAGTTACAACCAGCTGGGCAAAACCTAAAGGCACGTTGCCCCTTCCACGCCGAGCGTACCCCAAGCTTTATGGTGAGTCCGGCGCGGCAAACGTATCACTGCTTCGGCTGTTCTATGGGAGGCGATATATTCTCCTTTGTAGAGGCTATAGAAGGGGTGGACTTTAAGGGCGCTCTTAAGATACTTGCCGACAAGGCTGGTGTAGAAATAAAGTACGACAAACAATCAAGAGAAAAAAGTAGCGAAAAGGAGATATTGTTTGCAATAATGGAGTCAGCAACAGAGTTTTTTGAGAATAATCTTAAGAAAAATAAAGAGGCCAAAAAGTATTTAAAAGAACGTGGCTTTACAGATAAGACGATTAAAGAGTTTAGAGTTGGCTTTGCTAACGACTCTTGGGAGGATGTACTTGAATACTTAAAGCAAAAGGGCTTTACAGAAGCGCAAATAGAGAAGGTTGGCCTAGTAATTAAATCAGAGAAAAAAAGTGGGTATTACGACAGATTTCGCTCTCGTATCATGTTTCCCATAGCAGATTCTGCAGGCAGGGTCGTAGCATTTTCTGGTAGAATTTTAAGGGGTCGGACCCCTCACGAAGAGGCAAAGTACGTTAACTCACCAGAGACACCACTGTATAACAAATCCAGAATTCTATATGGGTATGATAGGGCACGCCAAGCAATACGTCGTAATGACTTTGCTATTCTTGTGGAGGGTCAGATGGATCTGCTTGCGAGCCATCAGGCAGGATATCCAAACACTGTTGCCATCTCTGGTACCGCACTCACCAAAGAGCATATAGTATTGATATCCAGAATGTCTAAAAACTTAGTACTTGCTTTGGATGCCGATGAAGCAGGACTCGCTTCTGTAGCGAAGAGTGCTAAGAGTGCCCTTGTAGAAGGATTTGATGTAAAGGTTACGAGGATGCCAGATGGTAGCGACCCAGCCGATATTATAAAAGAGGGTGGTGGAGACAAAGAGTGGAAGAAGATAATACGCAACTCCAAGCATATAGTAGACTTCCTTTTAGACATATATAGCGAACAGATTACAGATAATAGAAAGTTTAAACTCATAATAGAGAGGAAGGTATTCCCATATTTAAGCTTAATACATAGCCATATAGACAGGGAGCACTTTATAAAAAATATATCCACTCGCCTCGGTGTCTCGGAAGAGTCGGTAAAGGACTCTATAACTGCTCCTATTGATACTAACATAGTAGAGAATCAGTCAGTACAGAGCAACAAAAAAGATGGAGCGACTCTCAAAGAAAGGTTGGTAGCAATAGCACTGTGGAAAAAAGATAAAAATTTAAAAAATAAAATAGAGGAGATTATAGGCAAAAAGGAGCTAGATGCTGTAGAGACAAACTTAGACAAGCGTTCCCAACTTTTCTTCGCTCTTGAAGAGATTTACGAAGATGAACTAAAGCTCGCGAGTGATGTAGAGAGCTTTTTACAATATTTGCAAATTAGTACATTACGGCAGGGCTTGACAGAGGCCACATATAACATGCGTAAGGCGGAGGCATTACATGATGAGGATGCCACAGCAAAGTATATGAAGGAGTGCAATGAGCTGCATAAACAGCTCGCAAGCATCCCAACCCCAGATAGTGCATAACGCCCTTGTCCTAGGTGTCACCTAGGACAAGGGCGTGAAGACGTATATAATTAACAGTCATATGGAACGGCAAACACCATTTGAAGTAGGAGAATTTTACCACATATACAATCGTGGCATTGATAGGCGTAAAATATTTTTCAGTACTGGTGATCGAATTCACTTTCAACGCCTTTTGTACATCTGTAATGACTCTACCAATTACAGATATAGGTTAGATAGGATTAAAAAGCTTTCATTACATGAAATAAAAAAACTTAGAAATAAAAATGAGTACGTTGATATAGTTGCATATGTAATGATGGATAATCATTTTCATTTACTCTTAAAAGAGAAGAGGGAAAATGGTATCACTGAATTTATGCGTAAATTTATGACATCTTATGTAATGTACATGAATAGAAAATATAATCGTACAGGTGCTTTAATGTGTAGACCTTTCCGGGCGAAGCATGTAGATAGTGACGAGTATTTTAGGTGGCTCATTTCATATATACATATGAACCCTATCGACCAAGTTGAGCCAAGATGGAAAAAGGATGGGGTTTCAGATAAAAGGAAAGCTCTGGAATTTTTACAAAAATACAGATACTCCAGCTATCGTGATTATTTTATCTTGAATAGAGATGAGTCTTTGATTTTGAATAAAGAAGCTTTGCCAATAGATATAAAAGATTTAGAAAATTTATCAGAGATGTTTGAAGTAGTTTCAGAATACGAAGAGTGCACGCGTCTGTCCTAGGTGACACCTAGGACACTGGCGTAGAAAAGTTTTATTTAAAGTGCTAGAATGAAATCATGAGCAACCAAGTCTTTATATTAACTGTTGGTTATCCAGCTTCTGGCAAGTCAACTTTGATTGACCAGCTTCGTCAGGCTTCAGAGAATCTTAATGTAGTTAATGGAGATCCATTTCGCGATTTTTTGCGCAAAGAAATAACACACTTTGCTGATGCTGAATTTTCTAAACAAGAACCCAAAACTGTTCAGGCAAATAAGATTACAAAGGAATATAAACGATTAATGTTTGAATCCCTGATTGAGAGTGGCCAATCTATACTTTTTGAGGGTAATCACTTACAGGTATCCAAAAGAGAAAGGTGGCTCAAAAGAGCTAAAGAGATAAATCCAGAGATTAAAACTGTTATTCTATATTTTAATATTGAAGAAGGAGAGCTGTTGAAGCGATACGAAGAGCGAGAAGAAGAGAACACAGATTCGTCATGGGTGGAAGAATTTCATGAATGGCGCAAAGACCAGCTTGATGTTCCTTCTGAATTAGAATGCGACCAGCTTATGATTTACAAACTAGACGAAACACAAGAAATTATTAAAGAATTAACCAGACTACTCAAAAATCAAACATCAGAATGCAGCGAACACTCTTCGGAAAAACGAATGTCATAACACTTACGCCCTTGTCCTAGGTGTCACCTAGGACAAGGGCGTGTATAAGGTGCATAAGTGCCTTGCAATTCTTGACAGAAACGCTATATTTATGCCTATTATAGCCACACGACGTGGCTAATTGTTATATGGTAAAAGAAAAAAAGAAAATAGTAAAAAAGAAGGTATTGGCGAAACCTACTAAACGCAAAACTACAAAGGGTAGTAAGGTAGTAGTCAAAAAAAAGCAAGTTAAGAAACCTGCTGTTAGAAAGGCGATACCTAAAAAGGTAACAAAACGTAAAACAGCTATTAAGAAGAAGTCGCCACCAGTAAGAAGTAAAAAGAAAGATTTAGAGAAAAGGGCAACAATTCTCTTGGGTAAGGGCAAAGAGCGTGGCTATGTTACATACGACGAGATATTGCAAGAGTTTCCACGTATTGAGGAGAACGTAATCCTCTTAGAGGATATGTACGAACGCTTTAGTACTGCTGGTATAGATGTATTGGAAAGCGGTGGAATTCTTGGAAGTGATGAGTCTGATGATATACTTTTGAAAAAGAAGCTCGGTAGCGACTCTTCTAAAGACTCTGTACAAATGTATCTACGCGAGATTGGCCAGTACCCACTACTTGTAGCCCAAGAAGAGCGCGAGCTAGCACAGAGAATATTAGACGGAGATGATGAGGCACGTAATATTTTAGCACGCAGCAACCTACGTCTTGTGGTATCTATTGCTAAGAAATACATAGGCCGCTCTAGCGACCTTACTCTACTAGACCTTATACAGGAGGGTAATCTGGGACTCTTTAAGGCAGTAGACAAGTTTGATCACACAAAGGGTTACAAGTTTAGTACATATGCCACATGGTGGATACGTCAAGCCATCACACGCGCTCTTGCCGACCAATCACGTACCATACGTATACCAGTACACATGGTAGAGACAATAGCCAAGTACAAGCAGAGGGTACGAGAGCTTAGCCAGCACCTGGGGCGTGAGCCTGTGCCAGAAGAGGTAGCCGCAGAGATGAACTTGGACGTAGAGAAGGTGCATCATATACAAAAGATTAGCCAAGCCACAATATCTCTTGAGAGTCCAGTAGGTGACGACGACGACAAGTCTACTCTTGGCCACTTTATAGCAGATGAGAAGGCGGACATGCCAGATAGGCAAGCAGCAGACAGAATCTTAAATGAGCATATAGGAGAAGCACTTGACTCATTATCAGAGAAAGAGCGTCGCATTCTGATTTTGCGTAATGGACTTATGGAAGATGGAGTGTGCTACACACTAGAGGAGGTTGGTAAAATGTTTGGTGTTACTCGTGAGCGCATAAGGCAGATAGAGGCAAAGGCATTAGAAAAAATTCGTATGCACGACAATGCGGACTACCTAAGAAATTATTAAGCTACTATACAACTAGCTTCTCGTTTAGTAACTTTATCTTGCCTGCCACTATAGTGTGTATTGCTTTACCTACGAGCTCTTTGCCACCGAACACACAGTTTTTACCTTTAGATTGCCCTTCGGTTGCGTCTACCACCCACTTCTTTTTAATATCAAAGATTGCAATATCTGCATCTGCTCCTATTGAGAGATGACCCTTATTTATACCTAAAATTTCTGCAGGGCCTTGAGTCATCTTCTGTATTCCTTGAGTAAATTTGATGTGCCCAGCACTCACTAGGTACGTATTCATTACAGCGAAGCTGGTCTCTAATCCGGTAGAACCAAACGCAGCATCTGCAAATGGCTTAAGCTTGTCTGGCTCTATATGTGGCGCATGATCTGTGGTAAATGCATCTATTGTGTCATCTTTTATACCTTTTATAACAGCATTAACATGTTGTTGCGAACGCAAAGGTGGATACATTTTTGCATTTGTGTTGTAGCCAAAACACTCTTCGTCTGTTAATGCAAAGTGTTGGACAGAAACTTCTGCGGTAATATTTTTCACTCCTCGCTTTTTAGCCTCGCGTATCGCACGTATCGCTCCTTTGCTCGAGTTATGCAACAGATGTAATCTGCCGCCTGTCTCTTCTGCTAGTATTATATTTTTATAAACCGCTAAATCCTCACTCGATGCCGGTGTACCGGGTAGACCGAGCTGTGTGGACACCCAGCCCTCGTGCATTACTCCATCTTCTGTAAGGTCGGTAGTCTCACAATGACTCATCAAGAGAATATCGCATGTACGCGCGTATTCTAGTGCTCGCTTAAGGAGACCCTCATCTTGTACATCAACACCATCATCTGTTACGGCTACTGCTCCAGAGTTTTTGACCTCACGCATGTCTGTTAGTGACTCACCACCTTGACCGCGTGTTATAGAGCCAGTTGGATATACGTTTATTAAGTTAAGTTCGCGAGCGCGCTTTAATATAAATTCTATAACGGTTTGATTATCTGCAACAGGTGCGAGATTTGGCATTGCAACTACAGAGGTAATACCGCCAACAATCGCTGCACGAGATGCTGTTTCTATAGTTTCCTTATCTTCGCGTCCTGGCTCGCGCATGTGTACTTGCATGTCTATTAGACCCGGAGTAACAACTAAACCTTTCGCATCTATAGTTTTGTTGGCGCGTACTTGTATCCTTTTTGCAATTTTTACAATTTTACCTTCTTTAACTAGAATATCTCTCTTACCACTTACCTTATTTTTAGGGTCTACCAGTGTTCCATTTTTTATTAAAAGTGAAGTCATATTATTTTCTTTCATAACTTTTAATCGCTCCGTCTTCTCTGTTTGCAAGTAGCCATAAAAGAGCTTTACGTATCGCCATTCCATTTTCTACCTGTTTCAATATATGAGATTGTTCGTCCACTGCAGAAAGAGCTGAGTGGATGTCTATATCGCGCACTACAGGTCCAGGATGCATAAGAATAGCATTTTTGTTTGCCAAGTTGAGTCGCTCACGCGAAATACCAAACATCTTGGAGTATTCGCGCAGGCTTGGTATAAAGCCTCCAGAGCCGCGCTCTTCTTGGACACGTAGCGCGTACACTACGTCAGTGCCACTTAGTGCTTCCTCTATGTCGGTGTAGTGGGTTATACCAAATCTCTCGGCGTGCTTTGGTACTAGCGTCAGTGGTGAGGAGACGCGGGCAGTGGCACCCAGCTTTTTAAGTAGGCGTACCAACGAGCCAAAGACCCTTGAGTGCATAATATCGCCAACAATAGTGATTGTTTTGCCTTTTAGGTTTTTTGTACCAAAGTGGTCTAGCATTGTAAGCGCGTCAAGCAGAGCTTGCGAGGGGTGCTCGTGCCAGCCATCACCAGCATTTACAACAGAGGCAGCCACGTGCTTGGCAAGCATCTCTGAGACACCAGACTCAGAGGAGCGTACAACAATTGTAGCTACATTATACGCATCAAGTGTTTGAGCTGTGTCTAGGTAGCTCTCTCCCTTTTTTATAGAGCTGTTGCCACCAACGCTGGTGGTGTCCATAGATAAGTGCTTGGCAGACAAATCAAAACTCGCCATAGTGCGAGTTGAAGATTCAAAAAAAGCATTGATTTGTGAACGCCCCTTATTTAATGAGAATTTGTATGTTTTGTATTCGCGGAATTTACATGCAATTTCAAATATTAAGTTGAGGTCGCTTACCGTAATTTGGTCTATAGAGTATAGATCAAAAAAGGAGAGGTCTCGCTTTTTGCGAGTTTCTATCAAATCCTTTTCTGGGTCAGAGGCCATTAAAGTCGTATTGTAGAGGCTAGAATTTATTTGTCAACATGCTAGTATGCAAGCAATGAGTCCCGTTAGAAATTCAGTAGCGGGGTTGATGAGCTTTTCGAATTATTAATTAAGATTATTAGAGTAATTTCTAACGGGATGAGTAACTACTTTTTAAATAAATGGCACGAATTGCAAGAAGAAAAGCGGAGTAATATAGTAGCTGGTCTTGACCCAGCAGTGTTTGAGATGGGTAGGGGGGAGAATGGTTTAGCAGAAGGAGTAGACAAACTAGTGTGGAGCTTGCGGTATATAGAAGCCGTGGCACCGTACGTAATTTGTATTAAGCCTAATGCCGGCTACTTCGGTAATGCAGGTGAACGAACAATGCTAAAGAAGATAGTAGAGTACGCAAAGTCACTCGGATTACTGACTTTAATAGATACTAAAATTGCAGATATAGGTTCTACAAGTGACGCATGGATGTATGATTATGCCATGCTTGGCTTTGATGCCATTACTGTAGCTCCTTATGCTGGTAATGTAGAGCAGATGGTAGAGTATGCACATGCACGAGAGCTCGGAGTGATTACCATGGGGCTGATGAGTAATCCAGAATACAGAACAGAAATGAATTTTAAAAGTGAAGATGGTACGTCATTGTGGAAGAGCAGGGTAGAGCGTGGTCTTGCTGCTGGAGTGGACGGGCTTGTTGTTGGTGGTACTTACACAACTGCCGACAATGAGTTTATGGAGTTTGTAGAACTTACCAAAGACTCTGATGTGTTCTATCTTATTCCTGGTATTGGTGCACAGGGTGGTGTGATAGAAAATTTCTTGGCAAGTGGCATTGATGCGAAGAGATGTATGATAAACTCTGGCCGCGGTGTGATGTTTCCAAACGGAAGTAACTCTACGCACGAAGAACAAGCAGAAGCCACAAAGAATTTACGAGATGATTTTAATAATGCTAAGATAAAATAACATGACAAATACAAATTGGGGTGAAAGATTAAAAGAAATTGGGGTACTTTGGCAACATGATGGTGATTGTACCAAGCCGCATGCACTTTTAACTTCTGGTAACCATTCCAAAGGTTACAATAATGGGGCACTACTTGTAGAGAATCCTAAAATGCTTGAGGGTGTGTGCAAAGACATGATAGTAGAGTTGCAAGAGCATCTTAGTGGGGAGTTACCAGATTATGTTTGTGGGCCTGCAATGGGTGCGGTAACAATAGGGCACGAGGTTGCAAGGCAACTGGGTACCAAATTTGCCTTTACAGAGCCGGTGCATACTGAGGAGGGGAAAATGCAAGTACTTAAACGTTTTGAAATTCCAAAAGGTGCAACTGTGCTTGTAGTGGAGGATGCAATTTCTACAGGTGGCTCTATGGTAAAGACAATAGAGGTTCTGGAAGAAGCTGGTGCAACCGTACTTCCGTTTGTAGCTACAATAGTTAATTGGTCTGGTAGCAACAAGCTTGGTGAGCGCGAAATTGCAGCACTTTTTACAGGAGACATAGGAATAATGAAGCCAGAAGAATGTGAGCTGTGCAAGTGTGGTAGTGAGGCGTTGCGCCCAAAGGCTCATTGGGATAA
>CAZWKW010000024.1:0-6264 GCA_964634115.1 uncultured Candidatus Saccharibacteria bacterium
GGTAACAACTCAAAGAGTTATCTTGAGAAACCCGGCTAGATGCTGGGTTTTTCTTATTTTAAGTAGTGGTATAATTAGGCAAATGATGGAAAGGCTTATAAAAATATCACATGATCCAGAAGACAAGGATCATGCGCGTGCCGCTAGGTTTTATGAAAGAGAGAAAGTGGGACCAATAAAAGAATTTAAACAGGTAGACAAAGAGCAGATAGATCATGATGTAGCAACAGATGCAAATCACGTTATTCGTGAGCTGTCTCTAGAGCTCAAAATTAGATTACCTAATGTACCTGATGAATCTATAATAATATGCAATACACTCAAGCCATACTTGCCAACCGCAGAAGCTGCATACATACCGCCATTCATATACATTCCACAAGAGACACGCAAAAATCCATTAAAATATCTACGGGCACTTGTACATGAGCGCTTGCATCAATATGGTATAAATGATGAGCATATAGTGGCAGGTAGTGCAGGTAATAATATAGAACGTCTAAGAAGAACTGGCTTGGGAGTAGAAAAAATAGATAAGGACTATAGTATAACAACAACTTTTGCAGCACTTAACGAGGCAATGACAGAGGAGCTGGCAATACGTGCTATTAAGCATGGTCTAGCTACTGTCAACAACACTGGTAGGTATAATGATGGAGAGGCTATGGGCCCAGGTAATGTAGATGATGGTGCGTACAGGCGTGAACGTAAAATTGTTGATGCGATTGTAAGGCACGTGGCAAGCAAAGAGGAAATGGACGAAACTGAGGTATTCAATATATTGGCACGCAGCTACTTCTACGGTTCCACCGAGCGTCTTGGGATTATAGAGAAGTCGTACGGCACAGGAGCATTACAAAAGCTCAAAGAACTGAAAGTGTTTAAGCCAAAAGGAGAAATGCCACCAGATGAGCTGGAGAAAAATGAAGAGATAGAAGCGTACTTCCTTGCGCCTGGCAAAGAGCAGTCTCTCCAAGACCTCATAACAAGAGTACGTGGCAACAGAAGAGCTGCTTAGTTCTTATTCTGGTGCAGTGTAGTAAACAAGGTTTGGAATTTCTACGTCTTAAATATGAGCCACTAAATCACATCTTCTAAATACTCATTATTTTTTAAAATAATACTTTTGACACTTTTTTGCTCTTCTAATCTTGAAATTAACTTTTCCCAGTTTGCACAAAGCGAGTTTACGAAATTCCTTTTGTCATTTCGTTTTTTATACCTCTCGAGATACACACTTTTTAATTTTTTTTCTGGATATATTAAAATAAATTCAATTCCTGCATTGCGTAATTTTTCAATAATTTCAATATGGCAAGAAATTAAAATAATATCTGCCTTTCCGATTTTGCTTTTAATATATTTAAAATAATTTTCAGGAAAGTTATTTTTATCAAAATTACTACTATCAATATCCAAAACAACTAGCTGCGACTTTTTTGAAAAGTATGTTTTACCAACACCAGGAAATACGGAGTATATTTGGGTTTTCATAAGTGTAATTCTAGAATTGATGTGCGGGTGGGGAGAATCGAACTCCCGACCTAAGGTTGGAAACCTCATGTTATACCACTTAACTACACCCGCTTGCGCTAAAGCTTCAGCGGGCAAGCCCGCAAAGGCATCAACGAGTACGCTGTATACTACCAAAACTTGATACAAAATGATAGATTATAGACTATGAGCGAATTACTTTTATCTCTCACTGCTACCCTACAAGCACTACTGCTCGCAGTCTCTGCTCAGGGCACTCTGCCACCAGAGCAAACGGCTGCTGTAGCAAGGGCAGTGCAAAGAGCCAGTGTGGTATTGCAGGTGCCAGCTCCAACACCTCCAATTGTAAAAGAAGTAAACAGAGACGCGGTGGTGAATATTCTGTGCACTACCGGAGGTGGTGGTACTTTTAATCCAATAAGCGGCAGCGGAGTTATCATAGACCAGCGTGGCATAATACTTACCAATGCACACGTGGCGCAGTATGTACTGTTACAGAGCTATTTAAAGAATAGTTCTGTAAAGTGTGCAGTACGTGTTGGGGCACCAGCACGGGCTAAGTACACCGTCGAAGTGCTCTTTATGCCACAATCATGGGTAGAAGAGCATGCAGAGGACATTAAGAAGGAGACCCCGGTAGGTACGGGAGAGCACGATTATGCTCTCTTGGCTATTACTGGACGCACCAACGGGGAGCCACTTGGTGGCATGATCTTCCCCACCCTGAGCTTTAACCTTGGCGAGTCACTGGCTGCTCCTGGAGACTCTGTATTGCTTGCTGGATACCCTGCAGGATTCTTAGGAGGCGCTATAATCCAACGTAATCTTTGGCCAGTCTCTACATGGGGGCATGTGCAAAAGTTGATGACATTTAAAACTGGTTCTGTAGATGTACTCAGTCTTGGGGGCTCTATTGTAGCGCAAGCGGGCTCCTCAGGAGGTGCTGTAGTTAGTCGGTTTGGTAATCTTATAGGCATTATCACCACGAGTAGCCAAGCACCAACTACAGATAAGCGAGATCTGCGAGCCATTACACTCTCGCATATTAACAAGAGTATACAGATGCATACAGAGCTCTCACTTAATCAGTTCTTATCCCAAGATATGTTGGCAGTACTGAAAGAATTTAAAGATTCTAATGCAAAAGATCTCATGAGTATTTACAACGTAGTTCTAGATTAGAAGTTTATTTGTGTCGGGGCGCCGAGAATCGAACTCGGACCGCTCGGTCCCAAACCCAATACAAACTAACAGACACTACCACTATGCTGCGGTACAGTTTGGCCAACATGTGTTGTCGGGGCGCCGAGAATCGAACTCGGACCGCTCGGTCCCAAACCGAGTACACTACCACTATGCTACGCCCCGAAGCATTGCGCCATATTACCACAAAATTATAAATGTAAAAGCACATTAGGTAAGTGCAGGAAGATCTAAAGGACAAAGATGTCCTTTAGAAATTAGACAATGTACAAGTATGAAATGTCCGTTAGAAATAAAAAGATAAGATATCCTAAAGAACTATGTCTCTTAGATATTTACAACGTGCTATACGTTGATTTTTATCAATATATACAATAATTACGTCAAATTGCCAATTCTCAACACTTTTTTCTAGTATGTACGTTTGTACCACACGTCTGAGTCGTTGTATTTTACGAGAATGTAGCATTTCCTCAGGCCTAAATTCGTCTTTTGTTTCGTAAGAAACACTATCTGTAGCTATTTTTGAATCCTTCTTGTTTTCACGTGAAAGTTTTTTATCAAGATCAACAATATTAGAACTTTTACTTTTGACTTCTATAAAATGTACCAACCTTCTTTCACGTGTAACGATATTTTTATGTGGCGCTAGTGCTACTATATCAATTTCTCCCCACTTTTTATTATAATTAGTATCTATAATAGTAAAGCCTTTTCTTTCTAGAAATTCGGTAGCTATTTTTTCTCCTAATTTACCTATTTCATTATGTTTTGCCATATATAGATTGTTTTCACGTGAAAGCTATCTGGAACTATAACATATTTTTAGCTAATTTCAGCAATCATATAGTGTTTCTTAAGAAACACTATAGTAGAATACAGAGAATAGGAGCTGGATTCTAAAGGACAAATAGATTAAAAGATGTCCTTTATCCACATATCCACCGACTTATCCCCAATTATCCCCAAAATACTGGATTTTTAACGGACAATACTTATGCACATCAAATAAGTGGACATATTAACTATAACTGCTAATATCCCGCAATGAATAATGAAAATATAGAGTTTAAGTGGACCGAAGAGCTCTCTGTGGGTGATGAGGCTATTGATGTACAACACAAAACGTTGTTACATAACGTAAATAAGCTATCCTCCGCTATTAGTGACTCTAGGGGTGAGGCTGCAGTAAATGATGTAATTGATTTTTTAGAAGACTATATAAAAGAGCATTTCTCTTATGAGGAGGATTATATGCTTGCATATGAGTATCCTGCATACAGAGAGCATAAGGCGATGCACGATACTTTCATAGAAAAATATAAAGAATTTAAGTTACGTATTGCGGAGAGCAATCCGTCACCAGAGCTTGTTTTAGAGGTCCAAGAATTTGTTGGTAATTGGTTTTTAACTCATATAAGTATTGAAGATCAAAAATACGAAGAGTATATAAATAGTAAATAATCTATAAAAGTTGATTCTTACACACTGTGCGTTATAATGCGCAGGCTTACATGGTTATTGCGGGTATAGTTTAGTGGTATGACAGGTCCTTGCCAAGGATCAGACGGGAGTTCGATTCTCCCTACCCGCACAGCTCAAAAAACGGCTCTATAAAGCCGTTTTTATCGCATAATTATTCTGTGCATCCGGGAGGATTCGAACCCCCAACGACGGTTCCGAAGACCGCTGTGATATCCATTTCACCACGGATGCAGTAGCTGATATGATACCTGACATTCGCTCTTACGCAATGTATGTATTACAATACCATTATATGCAATTTATAATTCCGTCAGAAATTTCACGTGTAACATCCGCCATTGAGAGTGCAGGCTTTGAGGTGTACCTTGTTGGCGGTTGCGTACGTGATCTACTAATTGGCAGAGTCCCAAAAGACTGGGATGTAACTACCAATGCTCGCCCAGAGCAAATACAAGCTGCATTTGGTGAGGACGAAACTTTTTACGAAAATGACTTTGGTACAGTTGGGGTGAAGATCAAAAGAGAAGAATCAGCAGATGAGGATGAGGTGGTAGAAGTTACGCCATACCGTACAGAGGGAAAGTACAGTGATACACGTAGACCAGATGAGGTACAGTTTAGCGATAAACTGGAGGATGATTTAAAACGTCGTGATTTTACTATGAATGCTATAGCATATAGCGTTTCACGTGCAACGTTGGTGGATCCATATGGTGGTCAAGAAGATATAGATAAGAAGACAATACGTGCCGTAGGAGTTGCAACAGAGCGCTTTGCTGAGGATGCACTACGCATGATGCGTGCCGTGCGCTTGGCTGCTGAACTTAACTTTATAATTGAGGCTAGTACTATGGCTGCAATTGCAGAAAATGCTGGGTTATTACAAAAGATTTCACGTGAAAGGATTAAAGACGAGTTGGTGCGCATTATTGCATCCCCAGCACCACTACAGGCATTGGCGGTTGCACAGAAGTTAGGATTGCTCAAGAGCATTTTACCAGAGCTAGAGGAGGGGATTGGTTGCATGCAGGGTGGAGCACATAGCTTTGATGTATTTGAGCACAACTTACGCTCTTTACAGCATGCGGCAGATAAAGAGTATCCACTAGAGGTACGTTTGGCGGCATTACTTCACGACATTGGTAAGCCCAAAAGTAAGCGTGAGGGTAAGAATAAGCCAACATTTTATGGGCACGAAGTAGTTGGAGCAAGAATGACAAAGAAAATTATGAAAAATCTACGCTTTAGCAAAAATATGTCTGAGAAGGTAGAGAAGCTAGTACGTTGGCATATGTTTTTCGCAGATCCAGACAAGGTTACACTGAGTGCTGCGCGCAGGATGGTGGCCAGAGTTGGAGAAGCAGATATTTGGGATTTACTAAACTTACGAATATGTGACCGTATAGGTACAGGTAGGCCAAAGGAGCAGCCATTTAGATTTCGTAAATATAAATCTATGGTAGAGGAGGCGCTGCGCTCGCCAGTGTCTGTAGGGCAATTAAAGATTGATGGTGCAGAAGTTATGCGTGTAACTGGCGAGAAGCCGGGGAGCCGTATTGGTTGGATGTTGCACGCTTTGCTTGAAGAGGTCTTAGATGACCCAGAAAAGAATACAGAGGAGTACCTGCGCGGCAGAGTTAAAGAGCTCTCTCTACTACAAGATCAGGATCTGAGACAACTAGGAGAGCAGGGCAAGGAGAGACGAGAAGAAGAAGACGAAAAAGAAGTACAAAAGTTACGAGAGAAGTATCACGTAAGTTAAGAATGTCCGTTAAATGTCCTTTAGAAATTCTAAAGGACATTATCCACAGTAGTGTCCTTTACAAATGTCCTTTATGTCCTTTATAATGTCCATTAGAGATGTCCTTTATAGATCTTTCATGTACATTATAGTTCTTTATGTTTCCTCAGCCATTTAATAGTGGCAACAAAACAACACACAACATAATCTCCTTCAACAAAAAATGTAACGCACACTTGCGGTACACATATGGAAACATCATAAAAACCTTCTTTCGGAAGACTCAAAAAACAAAAATAAATAACGTATTGAGACCGCCCTTAGGCGGTTTTTATGTTACA
>CAZWKW010000024.1:6364-8054 GCA_964634115.1 uncultured Candidatus Saccharibacteria bacterium
GAAATAGGGCAATGATCTGAGCCGAGGATTTCTGGGTGTATTTGTGCGTTAATCAACTTTTTTCTTAAAGACTTGCTTGCAAATATATAATCTATACGCCAGCCAATGTTACGTGCACGCGCATTTGCAAAATGGCTCCACCAAGTGTAATTGTCACCATCTTTATTAAACTCTCTAAATGTATCAACAAAACCTTTCTTTATTATATTATCTATTCCTTCACGTTCTTCTTTTGTAAATCCAGCATTATTTGCGTTGTCTTTCGGTCGTGCCAAGTCTACTTCTTTATGTGCAGCATTAAAATCTCCACAAAATATAAGTGATTTCTTTTTTTCTAATGTTACACAGTATTCTAGAAACGCTGTGTCCCATTTCTTATGTCTTAGCTCTAAGCGTGTTAGGTCTCTTTTGGAGTTGGGTGTGTACACGGTTACGATATAAAAGTCTTCAAACTCTACAGCTATAACACGTCCTTCCTCATTTGGGTTGCCGTACCCATCATCTAGGAGCCCGTGTTTCGCGGTAATACTCTTGGGAATATTGTATGAAACGCCAAGTGGTGTTTGCTTGGTAAAAATTGCCGTGCCGCTGTAACCTTTCTTTTCCGCAGAGTTCCAAAATTCGTCGTAGTCAGGCAAATCAATTGGGGATTGGTGTTGCTCTGCCTTAGTTTCTTGCAGGCAGAGTATATCTGGCCGGAGCTCTTTAATCATCGGCATAAATAGCCCCTTGCGATTAACCGCGCGTATTCCGTTAACATTCCATGAAACTATTTTCATATTAATTATTTGCGCATTTTACCATGAAATGCCTTGTGTACATCTCGTAGGTGCTTGTCTGTAACGTGAGTGTAAATTTGTGTAGTTGTAATGTTGGAGTGGCCGAGCAATGCCTGCACGCTGCGTAAGTCCGCGCCGTTGCTGAGCAAATCTGTAGCAAAGCTGTGGCGCAAGCCGTGTGGCGTAACCTTCTTAGTAATACCTGCAAGGGTGGCATGGCGCTTTATGCTGCGCTCTACGCTGCGTGGAGTAAGTCGCCTAGAGTCGCCTGTGTTAGCATTAGGCCCGAGGTTAATAAACAGTTCGTCCTCTAAATCTGTACGTGCATCTAGATATTCTTGCACGGAGGCTTTAGCAGAAGGGGAGAAGAAGACAACGCGCACCTTGCCACCCTTGCCACGTACCGCCATCTCGTCGCGAGTGAGGTCTATGTCTCGATTAAGTGCACACAGCTCAGAGACGCGCAGGCCAGTAGAGAAGAGCAGTTCTAAAATTGCACTGTCACGGAGGGCGCGCAATTTCTGCGTTTCAGTCTTTGCCTTCTTTAGCACCTCTCGCGGTGCCCCGAGCAGCCGAGCCAGCTCCGCACTAGTTATGATGTCTAAGTCTCGTGCTGGTACCTTGGCAAGCTCTATCTTCTCTGGAGAAAGTGATTTAACGTCCCTTTTACGGAGGAATTTAAGAAAAGCACGCAGTGCAATGAGGTAATAATTCTGTGTACGACGTTTCATTGTGCCTTCAGTACCATCTTGTCTGTTAAGCCAAAGGCGGAATTCGCGCACTTTTTGCTCAGTTATTTCTCCAGGCTTTTGTATTTTGGAATGGTTAAAAAAACGGGTTAAATACCTATCATAATTTTCTATGGTCTTGAGTGCTCGCCCACGCTCTATCTCAAGATATTCCAAGAACTC
>CAZWKW010000025.1:0-5984 GCA_964634115.1 uncultured Candidatus Saccharibacteria bacterium
TTGACCATACCTGCAGGGCTGCATCTTTGAAGTCATTAACTACTCCTGCAGATGCAGAAAGCGGAATCATCGCTATTATTACTAACATTAGAACCTTTTTCTTATATAACATGATTGATTTTAATAAATAATAGTATATTAACGAGCAAAGACACTCACCCAATGCTGGATTACCTCAATATCCTCAAGTGACCCCTTGCCTAGCTTGATCTTGAGTGGATACACTCCATAAGTAACATAGGTGTGCGTAAATGTGCGATTAAATGCCCCTGAGCAATCCTCCCCTCCGTCTACCTCTATCTCAGTGTCTGTTATAAACTCATCTGCTGAGAACTCGCTACGCTCGCGTGGTCTCCACTCGCGGCGCAATGGAGAAGATCCATCACCCCAATCCACATTGTACGATGTGCAGTAACCATCAGTGCCAGCCATTTTAAGTGTAACTGTAAGCGGTGGCCTGCCTGCAGTCTCTGAGAGCTCTACTATCGTCTTACCTACCCCAATAGGATCTACAGTAACAAGCCAGCGCTCACTAATTGGTAAGTTAGAAATTGACGCCTGGCCCTTACGAAAGGACACCTCGTAATTACCAGAATTACTATAAATATGTTTGAGCTTACGAGTAACCACATTTTTAGAACATGCAAATGAACTTGCGCTAAATTCATCTCGGTTACCGTCTCCCCAATCTATAAGATACGATGTACAAGATGGATGTGTGAGAGTAAATGTAGCCTCTACAGCAAGTGGTGCTGGGCCATCTGTGGGTGAGAGAGAAAATGGTTGCAATGTTCCTCCTGCTACTATGGCTGCATAAGAGACTGTTGGTAATGCAAGGCTAAATTGCGTAGAATTAACCACCTTACCAGCACGCAACACTGCAGTGTATACGCCACTCCTTGGGTATACGTGGTTTATATTTACGTACTGCTCTTTACCATCACAGTCTACATCACGTACATCATGGGAGTATGGCGCAGTACCATCTCCAAAATCCAGATAAAACGAGACACATGTATCAGAAAGGGTAAAGGTAAGCACAGAATCAAATGGCGTACCTCCAGCTATCGGAGTGGCCTCTATGGGCACTAGGAGCACATCTGGGTCTGTAGATGTTGATGTAGTGGTTGCCTCCTCCTCGATAGGGCACGTCTTTTGCATCTCAGCACGCGTTCTGGGGCCGACCACTCCGTATCCTGTTGTAGACGGCGTACCATACGCTATTATACCGCGCGAAACTTGAAATCGCTGTACGGCACGCATGGTCTCACGGCCAAAGTAACCTGTAATAGAGGCCTCGGGATATATAAAAGAGTCACGAGCAAGAAAAAGTTGTAACTCTGTAACATCAAAGCCACTATCACCCTCTGCCATATCCCTATTTAATACAAGACAAGAGAGGTCGCGAGGTTCCGATGGTGTGGTAACCGTGTCTGTTGCATCTGGGCCAAGCCGTGTGAGCTGGGCCTTAAGATTAAATACTTGGGCCAAAAGTTCGGCAATGCGAATGTTTAAATCAGCAAGAGAGACGGCACTAACGCTAAGCGGAGCAGCAAAGACTGCTATAGTGCATAATGTAATAATATACTTTTTCATCCCGTTAGAAATTTATCTACTAATTCTAATCCAAATCCAAATTTTAAAATTATTTTACTGTTCATAATATGTATTTCTAACGGGATTCATAACATTAGAAAGAAACCCACTTAACTAGCAAATTTGTAAAGGCAGCCCATGCTGATGCAAGGTTGTTGAGGCGGGATTGTGTCGCGATAACTGGGTCAGTTATGGTTATATTCATACTTGCTACAGGAATTCCATTTTTATGAAGGATTACTCTGTAGTTGCCAGCTTCAGAATATGTGTGTGTAAATGATGAAGCAAATGAGGCACACCCACCAAGTGGAAATGCTTGGCTAGAGCTAGAGCCATCCCCGTACTCTATAACATATGAGCCACCTGCACACGATGCTTCACTATTAAGTACGGTGGTAAAGTTTATTGTAGAAGGAGCCTGTGCTACCACTGGATAGGCAAATAGTCTGTCATGTACTGTATATAACCACGAGCTAATGGGGATACCGGTATCAGATACCACAATAGTATCTGCACTTATGTCAGACGATATTACAGGTACCGGTTCTCCACAGTATGGGTCTCCATTACAAGTATCGTAAATAAGACTAGCCTGTATGTAGTACTCACCATTGGCAATTGATGACTGGCATGCTCCCTCTAGACATGGCTCACTTGTTGGTATCCATACATATGATGTTTGGTCTGTAGCAACATCCGCTATAAAGCCTGCTTGCCCGTCTGTAGTTACAAATGTTAATCGCACGTTGGGGGTTATTCCATCTTTAGATAGAGGTATATTGTCTATCTCCCAAGTTATATCAAACGGATAGCCTATGACCGCGTCTTCCTTCCAATTTGGTTTTGTGATTGTTATATTTGATGCCTCTGTAACATCCACCGCACAAGTCTCTACCGGAAAAGTGGTGTCATCGTGTAAGCGCACCAACTCTGCAGTATAATTGCCACTTGTAGAGTACTCATGGTAGAAGGTATCGTAGTGTATTGCCTCGTTATTACAAAAGCGGCTCTCCGAGCCAAAGCCGTCGCCCCAATCTATATAATACTCGTAAGTACCATCACAGAACTCTCCACCAAGTGGCACATAAGCTGCCGCTACAAATGGCTCACTGCCGGTGCTAGGGTCTACAAAGCAAGTAGCCTTCTCTTGTGTGGTGCCACCACTATCCTCCACCCAATCGTCTCCACGCAATGTAACAAGTAATGTCATAGTGTTTAAATTCTCTAGTGAGTTTGGCCCGGCCTTTGCGTGCACAGAATACACAGTAGTAGAGGCACTAGAAGTTGCATATGTGTGAAAGAAATCACGTTTAAATTTACCTCCGTAGCAATTCTCCTCGTACTCTCCTGGGTCGTAACTCTCTACAGGTGAGCCGTCGCCCCAGTCTAGTGAGAAGGCAGTACACAATAACTGGCTCTCTGCGTACATTGTAACTTGTACATCTAGTGGGGAAATGCCCGAGGATGGTGTAATAGACATGCGCGCACGGTTTGGGTCATCGCCTTCTGCCGCATATGCAAAGAGTGCAAGAGTGCTAAATATAATTGCAACAATGGCTGCAGACGCAACTGCTGACAGAACCATAACCCCAGCTTTACCAAGCTTTGTAATCATAACTAAAATTATAACACCTTAAGACGATTACGTGCAGCACAATCTGTGGACTGCTGATTTGTGCGCCCGCTTGGACTCGAACCAAGGACCACGGAGGTATAAGCTCCGCGCTCTACCAACTGAGCTACGGGCGCAACGCAGAGAATAATACGCTACATTAAGCAACTATTCAAATTCTTTTAACAAAATCTCTCGAGCCTTAGTAATAGCCTTACCACGATGGCTTACCTTATTCTTCTCCTCTAGCGTTGCCTCAGCACTTACTTTACCTAGCTCCGTACTCCAGAATATTGGATCATAGCCAAATCCATTCTCTCCTTTTAGCTCTTTTGTAATCCTTCCCTCATACACTCCCTCACAAGTGCGAACCTTGTCTGTTTTTGGGTCATAGATTACGATAACGCAACGGAAGCGCGCGCTCCTATCGCTATCTGACACATCTGCAAGCTCAGCGAGCAATTTATTATTTCTATCCTCATCGCTCCCTTGCGCGTAACGTGCAGAGTACACGCCCGGTCGCCCACCAAGTGCGTCTACCTCTAGCCCAGAATCGTCGGCAAGAGTAAGGAGACCCGTTATTTTACCAATCGTCATGGCCTTAATAATTGCATTACCCTCAAGTGTACTTGCTGACTCTTCTACTTCAAAATCCCTAGGCAACTCTTGGGCGTCATTTAAATTCATAATCTCGAATGGCACACCCTCAAGCCCAGCCACAATCTCTGGAAATTTACCAGATGAGCGTGTGGCTATTAGTAGCAGCTTATTTTGTCTCATCTTTCTTCTTAGGTACTATACCGTGTGCAATCAAAATCTTCTCAAATTCTCCGCGTTCTATATTCTCTTCTACCAAGAGCTGCTCGGCTATCGCGTCTAATACTTTGCGATGCTCCTTCAGTACACCCTCTACAGTCTTGTACGCTCCGTCTACGATTTTGCGTACCTCGGCATCGATCTCTGCAGACATCTGCTCAGAATATTCGCGGCCGGTAATACCTTGCCCAAACATTACCTGCCCTGCCTCACTCTCAAGGGCAATTGTGCCCAACTTCTCAGACATGCCCCAGCGCGTTACCATATTGCGCGCCAATGCGGTAAGTACCTGCAAGTCGTTAGATGGTCCAGTAGTAACATCTCCAAAGATTAACTTCTCAGCTACGTATCCACCAAGTGAAACCGCAATGTCGTCTAAAAATTCTGACTTTGTTTGCATTCTTCTGTCCTCTAGCGGTAACTTAAGTGTGTATCCTGCCGCACGCCCACGACTTATTATGGATATTTTGTGCACAGGGTCTGCGTGAGGAAGAACTGAGGCAACCAGTGCGTGGCCCGCCTCGTGATAGGCTGTTATCTTTTTCTCCTTCTCGTTTAACACATGGCTCTGGCGCTCGGGGCCCAACATCACCTTCTCTATGCTGCGCACAAGGTCGTATTGTGTAATCTTTCTGTGCTTCTCTCGTGCCGCGAGAATCGCCGCCTCATTCATAAGGTTGGCAAGATCCGCCCCAGAGAACCCTGGGGTACGCTCTGCAATCACTGCAAAGTCTACGTCCTCGTGTAGCGGCTTCTTCTTCACCCCTCCATCACCACTTACTCCACTAGGACCCGAATGTACCACAAGTATAGCCTCGCGTGCCTCTCTGTCTGGCAGGTCTATAGTTACTCGTCTGTCGAAGCGCCCAGGGCGAAGGAGTGCTGGGTCTAGCACATCTGGGCGGTTGGTAGCAGCTATAACTATTATCTTCTCGTTCGGCTCGAAGCCGTCCATCTCTACAAGTATTTGATTAAGTGTTTGCTCGCGCTCATCGTTGCCACCCCCCACTCCTGTGCCACGCATGCGCCCAACCGCATCTATCTCGTCTACGAAGATTATCGCGGGCGAGGACTTCTTGGCCTGAGTAAACATATCACGCACACGACTGGCTCCCACACCCACAAACATCTCTACAAACTCCGAGCCAGATATAGAGAAGAATGGTACTCCAGCCTCACCCGCCACAGCTCGCGCCAGCAAGGTCTTACCGGTACCTGGAGCTCCCATTAGTATCACCCCTTTTGGTATACGTGCTCCAATGTTTATAAACTTCTTCGGACTCTTGAGAAAGTCTACTATCTCGCTCAGCTCATCCTTAGCCTCCTTGGCTCCAGCCACATCTTTAAATGTAATCTTCTGCTTCTTGTCCTTCGGGTCTATTAAGCGTGCACGCGAATTACCAAAGCTAAATGCCTGCATACCAGTGCGCCCCATCTGCTTAGACAGGTATATAATAATGAAGACAATGATTAAAATAGGCAAGAGTAGTGGTGCCAACGCCATAAACCAGTAGCGAAAGCCGCTTGGCTCTTTAATAGTAATGTTTACCCCAGCAAGCTCCTCTGGTGTTACGCCATAGTTGGTAAGTGTCTCTGTAAGTGATGTCTCGCCCTCTTTCTTAGATTTTTTAATAATTGCAAGCTGAGCTTGCTCTGAGCTTGTCGAAGAGCCTCCCTCCACCCCAGTATCTTCCTCTGGTACGCTCTCTAAGACATATTCTATCTCAAGAGCCTCGCCACGCACCACTATCGTAGACACCTGCTCTGCTGCTATATCGGCCGCAAGCTCAGAGAGCGAGATCTCCTCTTCCTTCTTCAAGCTCTCCATCACAGAGCCATACACTGCTAAAAGTAGAGTAAAAACCATAACAGTTAACAAAAGTTGTACAAAGAAGCTCTGCCCATTCTTTCCCTTTTTGGGCAATTTTTTTGCTTTTTTAGGTAGTTTTTTTGCTTTTTG
>CAZWKW010000025.1:6084-7944 GCA_964634115.1 uncultured Candidatus Saccharibacteria bacterium
CATAGTGCAAGCACTTTAGCACAAAGGTTGCCTCTTCCCAAGCAAATAATACTATAATAAGTAGTGTGCATATTTATACATTCTCGTATATAATCGCGCAATATGAATGAAGTAAAAAAGACGGCCATAGTGTGCTCAAATGGTGGAATGCGCAGCGCTTATGGTGCGGGCTTTTTATACACCTTAGCTACCAAGCTCGGCATCACAAGCTCTGACATAATGGTTGGTAGCTCTGGTAACGTCGGCAACATGTTGTACTTTTGCGCAGGACAGTTCGAGGAGATAAAGAACGCCTGGCATGGCAAGCTCTCTACTTCTAAATTTATCTCGTATACTCGTATGCCAGTAATGGATATCAACTATCTTGTGGACACTATCTTTAAAAAAGAGAATCCACTAAATTTAGTAGCACTACGAGAATCAGTAACTCGCTACCATGTACCGATTGCTGATGTTAAAAGTGGCACAATAGAGTACATCAGTAACGATAATGACATGGACCCGTACGATCTACTGCGTGCAGCAAAGACGATGCCAATAATCTGTGACGGCCCGGTAACAATCAACAATCGTGAGTATATGGATGGTGGACTTGGCACTACCCTGCGCCAACACACACTCCTTGCTAAGCGCCATGGCGCTACACACATATTGGTAATAGATAATGCCAATGGAATAAAATGGTTTGTAAAGATAGCTCTATACACATTTGGCTGGTTGCGCTCCCCTCGCTTATACTTGCTCTTTGTAAAGTTGTTTAAGCGTATAGAACGAGAAAGGGTAAAAGAGAAACATAGCGGAGTACAAGTACTAAAGATTAAACCCTCGCGTCACATACCTGTAGGACTCCTAACCAGAGACGAGGCAAAGTTGCAAAAGGCATTTGAGCTAGGAGCACAAGATGTTCTAGTCCACGAGCAAGAGCTTCGTGACCTTTTTACATAAATAGATACCGAGTGGCTTGGCTCTATGTTATTATGCCAACATGGCTTTAATACAAAACAAAAAGGCAAAACGCGACTATACTCTGCTTAAAGAGTTTGAGGCGGGGCTTGAGCTCTATGGACATGAGGTGAAGGCGTTGCGAGCTGGCAAAGGGAGTCTAGCAGGTAGCCATGTAGTGGTGCGTGGTGGCGAGGCGTATTTGCTGGGTGCCAGCATATCACCATACCAACCCAAGAATACGCCAGAGAGCTATGACCAAGAGCGTGCGCGCAGGCTTCTATTAACAAAAAAGGAGATTACAGAGATTGCACAGGCAGAAGAACAGAAAGGTTTGACAATAGTACCTATTTCGTTGTATAATAAAGGTAGATTCTTAAAGCTCTCGTTTGCGATAGCCCGTGGACAGAAGAAGCACGACAAACGCGAAAAAATAAAAAAGCGAGATGTAGAGAGGGATCTTAAACGTTCTTTGAAAAATTAAACTTCAAAAAATATATACAAATAGCTTGTTTCGCTCACCGGCTTCGGGCTATGCCCTGCAGATGGTTCTCTACAACAACTATTTGTTCCTATTTTTTTGAAGAAAGCCAATCCCCGCAAGAATTTGTACTGCAAATTTTTGCGGGGGGTGACTTGAATAGACATTGAGCACGTTTTTGTGTTCGAGATGGCAGTGAGAGGTCTGCCTTAGCAAACTCTCAAAACACAAATGCAAGTAAAACTGCAGTGAAGTCTCCGATTCAACTCGGGTCCTTCAGCTTCGCTTACGCTACGGCCTAAGCGACCGTGGACAGCTTGATACTCAATAGAGCTCAATCCGCGTCATTCATTGAGTTAAGACCAGTGCAGCGACCGCGCGCTAGTACGAAAATTAAGGTCTAGAGCCTTGTGCGCTTTTGTTTACCTTTTATGCAC
>CAZWKW010000026.1:0-3892 GCA_964634115.1 uncultured Candidatus Saccharibacteria bacterium
GCGGTTATTTTTTTGCAGTCCTGCTTCGCATAAAGCTGCGCAGGTCACACCGTCCCCGTAGGGGACGGTGTGGATAACTAGTTTCACAAAGTGGGGTAATATGGTGTAGAATAGCAACCAAGTGGGGGAGAGTGGGTGATAGATTTTTAAGGAGCAACGCAACTATAAAAATCATCACGCAGAAACTTCGTAAAGTTTCTGAGCAGACACTAAAATCCACCAAACACACACCATGTTACTAGGCGAATACACACACATACTGGATGATAAGAAAAGGCTTACACTACCTAAGAAGTTTAAGACTGAGCTTGGTAAAAAGATGGTACTCACACGTGGACTTGATAACTGCCTATTCTTATACCCACAAAAGGAGTGGCAGCATACCGCAAGTAAACTTAAAGAACTCTCTTTTACTCAAGCAGACACGCGCGGGTTTAACCGCTTTCTATTTTCCGGAGCTGCGGAGGTTGAGCTAGACAGTGCGGGTAGAATTTTGATTCCCGAGAATCTTAAGCGCTTCGCCAGCCTTAAGAGCAAAGTGGTTTTGGCAGGTGTCTCAGATAGGGTCGAAGTTTGGGACGAGACAGAGTGGAAGAAGTATACGGCAAAGGTAGAGAAGCAGGGCGAGCAGTTGGCTGAGAAGCTCGGAGAGATCGGAGTTTTATAGTGACACGGAGTCGCTAGGGGATTTAGTAAGAACTTTTTTAGTACTTACTCTACAAAACGTCATGCGCACTCAACAGACGCAATCCTCTGGCGACTCGGTGTCATCAAAAGATACCGAACACATCCCGTTAGATGTAGGGAGTACACGTCCGCAACCTCTAACGGGACACGTACCAGTTCTTTTACAAGAAGTAATACATTGGCTAGATGTTAATCCTAGCGACACGCTCTTTGACGGTACACTTGGTGGTGCTGGGCATGCCAAGGCACTGGTGGAGCTACTTGGCAACGACGGAACTTTCGTTGGTACTGATGTGGCCTCCGAGGCCATAGCTAGGGCTAAAGACTCACTTGCAACAAGTGAGGCTAAGATAATCCTCTCACACACAAATTTTAAGAACATCAAAGAAGTGTGCGAGCAAAATGGTGTAGAGAGTCTAGATAAAGTGCTCCTAGACCTTGGCTGGAGTAGCGATCAGATAGCTGGTGAGAGTAGAGGCTTTTCTTTTATGCACGATGAGCCACTAGATATGCGACTCTCTGACGCAGATAACCCAAATGCTCTTACAGCTAAAGAGATACTCAATGAGTGGAGCCAAGATAGTATTGCAGACATTCTCTATGGATGGGGAGGCGAAAGATACTCACGCAGAATTGCCAAGGCTATCGTTGAGGTACGCGCAAGTGAACCGATAAAGAGTACATGGCAGCTTGTAGAGATAATTAAAGGTGCAGTTCCATCAAGCTATAGGCACGGACGCATTAACCCAGCTACACGCACCTTCCAAGCATTGCGCATCGCAGTTAATGACGAAATTAGAGTACTTGAGGAGGCGTTAGAGAATATTCGCGAATTACTTGCACCTAATGCTCGCTTAGCTGTTATTACATTTCATAGTACAGAAGACAGAGTGGTAAAGCGAAAGTTTAAAGCTTGGAAAGAAGATGGAATAGGTGAGCCGCTAACAAAAAAGCCAATCATAGCAGGGGAGGAGGAATTAGAGAAAAACAAAAGGGCACGTAGTGCAAAGTTACGAATTTTTCATAAATATGCAAAATAGAATTAATAAAAAAATATATAAAACACTTGCTTTAGTACATGCTGCAATGCAGAGAGGTATTCTTGTAGCACTAGGAGGGATCTTGATGTTACTTGTTATGTATGTGTATTTTGTTGGAGCGGCTATTGTATCTACGGTTGGATACAAAGATGCACGCGTGGAGATATCTAGCCTCCAAAGTGAGTTGGCCTCTCTAGAGACAGATTATATAAAACAAAAAGAAGTATTAACAAAAGAGCTAGCAATTAACATAGGGCTTACAGATATATATAACAAGGACTTTATTACCCGTACAGTTATAGTTGGTCGTGCAGACTAATAGCGACTATGGGTGTTCAGCGAGCTAAATTTAAAATTAGAGTACGTATAGTCTTCTTTGTACTTATATTCTTGGCGCTGCTCATTGTGGCTCGCTTGTACTTCTTGCAAATAGTGCATGGTAATGAATATACAGCAATGGCAGAAGGACAATATGTGAGTCGCACTGGCGGGTTTTACGATCGAGGTGATATCTTTTTTACAAATAAAGATGGAATGGAGATAGCAGGTGCAACTATCAAGAGTGGATATACACTCGCAATAAATCCAAGCCAGATTAAAAATGCAAATATACTCTTTACAAGATTGTCAGAAGTTGTTGAGATAAATGAGACTTCATTTTTTAAAAGTGCAAACAAGTCTAAGGACCCATATGAAGAGTTACTACATAAACTTACAAAAGAGCAGGCGCAAAGAATTAAAGAATTAAAGTTAAAAGGAGTCTTATTAGTACCAGAACGTTGGCGCTACTACCCAGGGGGTACACTTGGCGCACATGTGTTGGGATTTGTAGCGTATGACCAAGATACTAAAGTCGGACGCTATGGGCTAGAGAAGTATTGGCAAGATGTACTCGTGCGTAATGGTAGTTCGCTCTATGTTAACTTTTTCGCAGAGCTCTTCACTAATGTGCGCGATATAATATTTGTACCTGCAAGCAAGCGTGAGGGCTCTGTGGTAACCACTATTGAGCCTTCAGTGCAGCTGTACTTAGAAAAGACTCTTGACGAGCTTCGCAATAATTGGGGCTCAGAAATGACAGCCGCAATTATTATAGAGCCAAAGACCGGCAAAATACGAGCTATGGCCATATCGCCTACATTTGATATTAACTCATTTAGTCAGGCAGACTCTGCACTATATCCCAACTTACTGATAGAGCGTGTATATGAGATGGGTTCTATTATAAAGCCACTCACCATTGCAGCTGGCATAGATGCGGGGGCAATAAACGCAAATACTACATATAATGACACTGGTGAGGTGGTAGTTGGTCAGCACACAATACGTAATTATGACAGAAGGGGCCGAGGAGCAGGCACAACCATGCAAGACGTACTCTCTCAATCATTAAATACTGGAGTAGTCTTTGCTCAGCAGAAGATGGGTAATGCTACATTTCGCAGATACATGTATAAGTTTGGTTTAAACGAGGAGACGGGAGTAGACTTGCCGCAAGAGTCTATGAACTTGGTAAGCAACTTAGAGAGTACTAGAGATATAGAGTACGCTACTGCAAGCTTTGGGCAGGGTATCGCTCTTACGCCAATGGCAACAGCACGAGCACTGAGTGCCCTTGGTACTGGATACATTGTGCAACCACACTTGGTAGAGAAAATTCGATCTACTAATGGGTTAGTAGATAATAAAAACTATAGTGATATGCACGTACAAGTGTTAGAGAATAAGACAGTAGAGGAGATCTCTCGTATGCTTGTTACTGCAGTAGATACCAAGTTGCTAGGTGGCACTAAGAGCATGGAGCGATACAGCATAGCGGCTAAGACAGGTACAGCTCAAATTCCAAACCCGAGTGGAGGTTATTATAAGGAGGATGTGTTGCACACGTTCTTTGGTTACTTCCCTGCTTATGATCCGCAATTCTTGGTATTAATATTAAATATGAAGCCGCAAGGAGCACCGTACGCAGCACAGACTACTACCAACTCTTTCTTTGATATTGCAAAGTTCCTAATAAACTATTATGACATCCCGCCTGATAGGTAGACACTCCGCAAAACTCTCCCTACCAAGGCATTATGTAGGTAGGTTTTATTTCGTTTTGGTCTTAGAGTTTTGAAATACAGTTAAAAATATGCAATAATGGCGCAGTTGGCTCTATCGTC
>CAZWKW010000026.1:3992-7905 GCA_964634115.1 uncultured Candidatus Saccharibacteria bacterium
TTGGCTCTATCGTCTAACGGTTAGGACATCAGGTTCTCATCCTGGAAATCCGGGTTCGATTCCCGGTAGAGTCACAAATTGAAACTTCTTGCACTAATTTGGTAAGTATGTCTATAATGTGTGTATAGATTTTTTACTAACTTAACAATTTAAATATGGATTGGAAAAAGTTGATTGGTTATGGTGTAGGGGTTTACACTGTTATATTCATGCTTTGGTCACTGCTTGTGGCATTTGGCCAAGGAGAGGCAGCTTGGGCGTGGTACGTTAGCCTAATTGTCTTAGCGATGCTTGCGCACTTTGTTGGTGCAAAGTTGGGTACGAAAGACTGGAAGGAGATAATAAAGTATTCTGCTGGGTGGGTAGCCATTATGGCAGTACTAGACGCGGTTGTTACCACTCGTTTTACAGGGTGGGACTTTTACAGTAGTTGGGAGGTATATGTGGCATATACAATTCTCTTACTTGTACCACTAACTGTTATTTGCTGTAAGGGTAAATGTTGTCATGGTAAGTCAGCCCCTGCACCGGCTGAAGAGAGTACGGACAATTCTCACGAAGGACACGAGCACAACCAGATGTAGTGTGGTAGTGTATCGTAATGTTTAAGATAAAAGATAGCACACATGTTTTTGTATGCCCTACAGATACTATTTACGGGCTCTCTGCGCGTGCAAGCGACAAGGAGGCGGTAGAGCGTATAAAAAATCTGAAAGGGAGGGAAGATACTCGCTTTATTATTCTACTGGCTGAGGTGACAGATTTGCAAAAGTTTGGCATAGAGTTAAACTCGCGCCAAGAGGAGCTCTTGGCGCGGGTGTGGCCTGGGCCGGTTACTGTAGCTTTTGACTCTTCGACAGGATCAGGGCAGGCGTTTCGTGTGCCAGATTATCCAGAGTTACAGGAGTTTATAAAAGATATTGGCCCAATCGTATCTACCTCTGTTAATAAGCATGGGGAGCCTCCAGCAAGTAGTGTGGGAGAAGCTAGAGTAATATTTGGTAGTGAGGTAGATGAATATATAGACGCAGGCAATTTGGATGGAGACCCATCTACAATTATCAAAATATTACGCTAATTTGTGCCGAGGGGGGGAATCGAACCCCCATGGATTGCTCCACACGATTTTGAGTCGTGCGCGTCTACCAGTTCCGCCACCTCGGCATGTTCAACTATATAAAGTACAAAAATATGCTCCACATGCAAAATGACTAATTGCGAGTCGTGGTGCCGCAGCACAACTACCAATTTCGCCACCTCGGCATTAGACACAAATTATACACATATCAGTTTTTTATGCACGCGCAAGAGTGTGCTAAAATGCTTGCCATGACAGAACAAAGTGATTTTTATAACAATGCAGTTTTTTGGGTAGAGGTAGACCGCATCTCACCCAACCCTTTCCAGCCACGTCGTGAGTTTGATATTGATAGGCTAAATGACTTAGCAGAGTCTATACGTCAGTACGGTATACTCCAGCCATTGGTAGTTTCTCGTCAGGAGATACAGAGTAGCAACGGAGGCCTCTCTGTAGAGTACGAACTCTTGGCAGGAGAGAGGCGCTTGCGAGCATCTAAGATCGCAGGTCTTGCTCAGGTACCAGTACTCATTCGTGCTGCAGAAGATACCAACAAGATGAAGTTGGAAATTGCGATTATAGAAAACTTGCAACGAGAAGACCTAAACCCACTAGACAGAGCCAAGGCATTTAAGCAGCTTGTAGATGACTTTAACATGAAGCACACAGAGGTGGCTAAGAAGATAGGTAAGAGCCGCGAATATGTATCTAACACGCTACGCCTACTTAACTTACCAGAGAATATGCAGCAAGCACTCGTAAGTAGGCAAATTACAGAGGGGCACACTCGGCCTCTACTCATGCTTATAGATAGGCCGCAAGAGCAGCAAACACTGTTTAAAGAGATAACAATTAAGAAGATGACTGTACGCGAAGCAGAGCGCGCAGCTCGCACAATAGCTACAGATCGCGCGCGTAAGCAAGACCTACCGCCAGAGCTTGCCTCGTTGGAGAGGGAGCTTACAGAGACACTAGGTACTCGTGTGCAAATAGAGAAGCGCGAGAATGGCGGCAAGGTACGGATAGACTTCTTTAATGATGATGATATACGTAACCTACTTAAGATTGTACAAAGTGGACAGCTTGATACCTTGGCAGCACAAGTGAGTCCTGCAGAGCAGCAAGTAGAAACTGTTACTCAAGAAGAAGATCAAAATACAGCACAAGTGAAGGAGTCACCAGTTTATGATCCAGTAGAGTTAGAAAATAACAGTGAGCAAGAACCTATACCAAAGGTAATAGAACAACAGGAGGAGGAAAATGATGACCTGTACTCTATAAAAAACTTCTCTATCTAGTTTTCTTCTTGTGAGATAGGTATGCACGTATAAAACGCTTTGCCATAGTGGTCTTTGCATAATCTAGCCATTTACGAGACGGCTTAGCTCCTTTGTTGGTGGTGATCTCTACAATATCACCATTGTGGAGCGTGGTGTCTAGTGAGCTCATTTTGCGATTTATTTTTGCTCCTGAGATATGGTGGCCGATCTGTGAGTGTATAGCATAGGCAAAGTCTATAGGTGTAGAGTCTATAGGAAGATCAATTACATCCCCCTTAGGCGTAAAGGCAAATATTCTATGAGAGAAGAAGTCACCTTTGATGTCCTCTATATACTTATCTGGCTTAACTTGCAGACGCTCTTCTGCTATGTGTTTAATCCACTCTGGAGATGAGTCTCCCACATATGTTCGTGAGGCTTTTTTTGGTTTCTCTTGAGAAGTTCCAAATATTAGTCGTGCAGGTATAAATTGTTTAATCCATTCCATTCCACTTTCTTTTTTGTTATTTTTTTTGTTGTTAGTACTTTTTTCTTTATAAGATATGTGTGAGGCTATACCGTATTGTGCCTCTTTATGCATGTCTTCTGTGCGGATCTGTACTTCAAGTACAGATCCATCTCCGGTGTGTATAGTTGTGTGTATACTCTGGTAGCCATTTGGTTTGGGGAAGGCGATATAATCCTTTATACGCCCGGGCATTGGCTTCCACTCAGCGTGTATTACTCCCATGACAGTGTAACAGTCGGTAATAGAAGGCACTATTATACGCAGTGCCCACACGTCTCGTATTTGGTTTACGTCTCCACCTTTACGCTCCAACTTTTTATAGAAGCTATACAATCCCTTAACTCTAGTGGAAGTACGGAAGTTTTTTATACCGTACTCAGCTAACTTCTTCTTGATAGACTTATGCATTTTATTTAGTTTTTTTGCGTCATCACCACCTACTTCTTTAAATATATCTTTAACCTTTTTATACTCTTGCGGGTACGCATATGGAAACACAGCATCCTCAAGCTCACGCTTTATAACTCCCATACCTAGTCTGTCTGCGATAGGTGCATATATCTCCAGAGTTTCTAGGGCGATACGTTCCTGTTTCTCCTTAGATACATGCTCTAGGGTACGGGCATTGTGTAATCGATCTGCGAGTTTGATTATCATCACGCGCACATCTTCAGAAGTTGCAGCAAAGAGTTTGCGCAAACTTTCTGCATGGCGTTTTAGGCCATGGTATCGTACAGTACCAAGCTTGGTAACACCTTCTACGAGTGTACGAACATCTTTATTAAATTCCTCCTCTATCTCTTTTGGATCCGTATCTGTATCTTCTACCGTATCATGCAAGAGCCCTGCAGCTATCATGTTTGGCTCCATGCCAATTTTTGCCAGGTATTTTGCAGTCTCAAACGGATGATTAAAGAATGGTTCACCAGAGAAGCGCGTTTGCCCCTTATGTGCCTTTTTACTGAAGTTGTACGCCTTTTCTATAAAAACTCTCTCTTTTTTGGTTATTCCGTCTGTTAGCTCTAATATTTCTTTTATATTTACCAT
>CAZWKW010000027.1:0-3246 GCA_964634115.1 uncultured Candidatus Saccharibacteria bacterium
TTTCTAGATAGTTCTACAAAGTATCTATATTTCACCGTATTTACTAGTCTCTATACGGCTCTGTGCTTATTTGAGCCATACTCTACTACCTCTTTTATAAACCTGTAACATCATTTTACGGCTCTATAGAGCCTCTATGCGCCTCTCTAACAATTTTGGGTATACTAGAGTACCTGTTAAATTACAAAAAATATTTTCAAAAATAAATTCTAAAAAAACTAAATTAAATTTATTCTCTAAAGGTACTTTGTACGCTCCTATTTACATCGCACTGTACTAGTACAATGTACTGCTCTATCCTCTACAATAACCCCACTAAAAAATAAGAAGAAGAAAACTAAACCACTTCTCTACTCTCATATATTGTGCGACATTAAACTACCAGTCTACAAGTAATCCATCGGGTTTAGATACGCCTTCCATGGTGCTATAGGTATACGTGCCTCCTTACAATTACGAGTATTGCGTATATCCCCTATTTTAACCACCTTCACTCCACTAGATGCGTACACTCCGAGGTGCAAGTGTGGTCCAGTTGAGTATCCTGTACTACCACTATGGGCTATTACATCACCCACAGATACACTGTCACCTGGTGCAACAAGCCTCCTAGAAAGATGAGCATAAAAACTAGATAACCCGTTGGGATGCTTTATAAGCACCCATTTACCATAAGAGAGACACCCTGGGTACGCATCGGTGTTACCAGTTGCTGTTACAGTTCCAGACTGTGCCGCGTGTACAGGTGTGCCAAGAGGGATGCCGAAGTCCAAGCCATTATGCCCCTTACCATTGTATGCCCCAGACTTAGCGAAGTCTGTATTGCCAAAGTACTGTGTAATACGAACACGCTTAAGTGGCCACATTAGTACACCCTTACCTACAGCAGGTAGAGCGGTAGGATCTAGTACATAACGCAACTTAGACTCATACGCATTTAACTCTTTCTCAAACTCCTCGCGTGCTGCGCGCTTGTGAGCAAGCAGTGCTTGATAGTTAGATTCTTTATTCGCCGTTACGTCTAGTAGGTTCTTCTTTGCTGTTCTGTTTATGTCTAGTGAGCGCTTTTGTACCACAAGCTCCTCTTGATAATTTTCTAATGTTTTACGCTCTGTCTCTGCGGCATCTACAGAGGTCTCTAACTCTTGCTTGCGCTCTCCAAGTTCATCTACCCTTACCTGTACCACAGATTGAAATCTTCGCAATGTCTCTATATCTCCCCACACATCGCCTACCGTATCACCACGTAAAAATATTTCTACAAAAGTATCTGACTCTCGCTCATGCATAATACGCAGAGCATCTGCCAGTGCATCTTTGTTAATATATAACTGCTTCTCCTTCTCATTTATTTCTTGTGTCATCTGTTGTATCTGCTTTTTTGTTAATGAGATTTGCTTTTCTGTTTTTTGCACAGACGCATTAACTCGCTTGCGTGATATATCAAGCTGGTACACAGAGCTCTTAAGAGTTTGCTTTTCTCTGCTTACTGCCGTTAGTTCGCGTTCGTACCCTGCTATCTCCTCATCTAACTTTTGTAATTCTGATTGTTGCTCACTTATTTTGTCTTTAAGCTCTTCTACATTCTCTGCGTAGGCAAATACATAAGCACAAGCAAAAAGTATAAGTGCCAGAAAAACTAATACGCTGTTAAAACGAATACTCATTGCCTTATTGTAACGTGTTTAGCTTAAAGCTCTAAGTGCGTTTTGCACACGTTTATTTGTCTCTTTTTTACCCAGTACAGATGCAACGGTAAACGGATCTGGAGACCGCTTTGCCCCAGTGAGAGCAAAGCGCAGTGGCCAAAGTACGTCTCCCCTACCCTCGGCCTCTGCATAGTCCCAAATTGCCTCTTTTATATTCTCACTTGTAAACTCGTCCTCGCTGATCTCACTTAGTAATTCTGCACTCTTACTTAAGTGTTTGAGCGTGCTTTCTTTTGTACCATTCTTCCATATCAGTAATTCTGTCTCGTACTCCCCTGCCCTAGATAGCCAGTCAAACTCTCCAGCGTCACACATCTGTGCTATGTCGGAGTATACGTAAACGCGTTCGCGCATATCGGCAAGCAGGCGCTTCCAAATCTCACCACTTACAGCAAAATCTTTAGGAACAAATTTTAAAATACCTTTTAAGAAGTCCTCATCTGATACATCCTTAAGATACTCACGGTTGAACCAGCGCAGCTTCTCCTCATTAAATATTGCTCCACCTTTGTGCACCTGCGCAAGGTCGAACACCTCTGTAAGCTCGGAAAGAGTGTAGAGCTCACGGTCATCGCCAGCACTCCACCCCAAGAGTGCGAGGAAGTTAACAATCGCCCCTGGCAAATATCCTCGATTTAAATACTCTCCTATTGCCGTGGCACCATGGCGCTTACTCATCTTACTTCTGTCTGATGCAAGTATAAGTGGAATGTGTGCATACTCTGGGCGTGGCGCACCAAGTGCCTCTTGTAAAAGTATCTGCCGTGGTGTATTAGAGATCCCATCCTCTCCACGTATAACGTGGGTAACCCCAGACTCAAAGTCGTCTACGACGACGGTAAGGTGGTACAAGGGTGTGTTAATATCGCGGGCAATCACAAAGTCGCCAAGGTCGGTAGTATCAAATTTAATCTCTCCTCTTATAAGGTCTTTAAATACAACTTCTTTATTTGGATTTTTAAAGCGAACAACTTTGCCGGTACCATCTTTATTTTCTTCTCCTTCGTACGCGTTACCCTCCTCTATCATTTGCTCCAAATACTTTTTATACACATCCGTACGCTCACTCTGTCGCCACATTGCCCCCTCCCAACGTATACCAAGGGCATCTAGTCCATCTAAAATATCTTGCTCATGTTCCTTCTCGCTCCTGCCTAAGTCTGTATCCTCAATACGTAGAAGCAGTTTACCGCTGTGGCGCTTAGCGTAAAGATAGTTAAATAATGCGGTACGTGCAGACCCAATATGAAAGCGCCCCGTTGGGGAAGGTGGAAAGCGTACTATAACTTTTTCATTTTTATTGCTCATAACTATTGACTTACTATCTACAAAGTGTACACTATTAATACAGTATTGAAAAAGGGCGTCGACCGTTAGGACGATTGCTCTTTTTTGTTTTTGTGTTCAACAAATGCATTAAAGTTTCTATTTTTGAACCCCTCAGCAAATGTATCCATACCCAAATTCTCTTTAAGAAAATTTACTAATTCAATTTTGTATTTTGATCCTGTTACAATGCCCTCTTGATATTTTAAAT
>CAZWKW010000027.1:3346-5800 GCA_964634115.1 uncultured Candidatus Saccharibacteria bacterium
ATCTTACTAAGTTCAGTAACCCACTTTTCAATCCTCGGGTCAGCAGAATCGGGCAAAACTGGTGCAATAAATTGCATACCATTTTTTAGCACTGCATCAGCCAGCCATGGATACCATTTCTGACTGGGGTTGGTATTCTTTCCATGCATTAGTATAACTTTCTCAAGATTTTTATTGCTCATGCTCAAGTGCTATGTCTAAAAGTATACGAGCTATTTTGCGAGCGGCATCTGGCTTTGCAAATTTGTTTGCCGCCTCTGTCATTTGAGATTGAATCTCCGGACTCTCCATAATACGCTTAATCTCCGACAAGAGGAGTGCCGGTTGTAAATTTTTCTGCTTCATCACCGTTGCTGCTCCTGTACGCGCGTATACAAATGCGTTATCTGTCTGGTCGTGAGAGATCTCCTCGGGTATTGGTATAACTATCGCAGGCAAGCCCCAGGCAGCCACCTCCGCTATAGCACTAGAACCTGCTCGAGTAATTACTATAGAGGCAATACCTGCAGACATACGCAACGCCAATTGGTTTAGGTATCCGAATACCTTGTACCTATCTTGATTTGGATTATCTCGTAATACTACGCTCGCCACATCAGTAACATGATTTATATTATCTTTGCCTGCTTGGTGTATTACCTGATAATCTTTTAACAGCTCTGGTAGAGTGTTTAAAATCATTTTGTTGATCTCTTGCGCGCCAGAGGAGCCACCAAGCACAAGAATGGTTGGCAACTCTGGACTTAGATTAAGATAATTATGCGAGCCCTCCCTAACTGGTAAGAAAAGAGAACTACGTATAGGATTACCTGTAAGAGCAAATTTATTTTTATCAACTCCTTTAAAGTATTTTGCTGCTCCAGGATACGAGGTGGCTACGGCGCGAGCCCACTTGGCAGCTATTAAATTCGCCTTACCTGGCTTAGCATCTGACTCATGCACCACAATAGGTATCCTCAACAAGCGTGCGGCAACCGTAGTGGGAAATGCCGCATAACCACCCTTAGAGAAGACAACGTCTGGATAGAGAAAATATAGTTGCACTGTTGCCTTTACGATCCCAACAGCAGTTTTAATCAAGTCAAAAAAGTTACGTATAGAGAAATATTTGCGCATCTTGCCCGCAGGACTTCTCTTAAATATGATATTCTGCTCCGAGAGAGCGCGTTCGTCATGCACATCCGGACCAATATAATACAAGCTCGGCTCTATTAGCTTATCCTCCTCCACTATTTTGTATATTTCCTCAGCAACGGCAATAAGCGGATAAAAGTGCCCGCCAGTTCCTCCACCTGTTAACGCTATTTTCATCCCGTTAGAAATTTATCTAATAAACTTAAATAATAATCTGAAAAGAAGCTACTGTCCATGTGTGTATTTCTAACGGGATTCATATCTCTTAGTATAACATCTTCGCATTTTTTTACATTAGCGCTATAATAACCGACATGCAAATACTTATAGACCAATCCCCTATTATTGCTGCAGTGGCTGTGGGGCTCTCTGCCCTACTATTGTTGTGGGTGATATACTTAGAGATTAGACTACGCAGGCTCACGCGTGGCTCTAGTGGCCAGAACTTAGAAGCACATATAGCACAAATTGTAAAAGACTACTCTAAAATACAAGAGGATCAGGCAAGCACCGCCAGCAGGCTTGAGGATGTGAGTCAGCGCCTCGAGGGTGCAGTGCGCGGCGTTGGTCTTGTACGTTTTAACCCATTTGCAGGCAGTGGTGATAGCAAGCCGAGCTTTGCCCTTGCACTACTGAGTGAGAGCGGCCGTGGTGTGGTTGTCTCCACACTATGTGCACGCGACAAGGTAACACTCTTCTCTAAGCGTTTAGAAAACTTTAAGCCAGAAAGCGAAATAACAGACGAAGAACGCGAAGCCCTTGATAAAGCGCGTAATTCGTTGCATAATGAGCTCTAATTTTTACTTTATGGCTTATGGCAGATTCAAAAACAAAACAAGAACGTCCGCCCGTTGTAGTGGTAATGGGTCACGTAGACCACGGTAAGTCTGCTCTTTTAGACTACATACGCAAAAGTAATGTGGTAGAGGGTGAGGCTGGCGGTATAACCCAGCATATTAACGCCTACGAAGTAACTCACAAGCACGATGGTAAAGAGAAAAAGATAACATTTATAGACACTCCAGGGCATGAGGCATTTGGCAAGATGCGTGCTCGTGGTGCACAGGTTGCCGACGTTGCCATACTTATAGTCTCTGCAGAAGATGGTGTAAAACGGCAGACCTTGGAGGCCTTGGGGGCTATTAAAGTGGCAGAGATTCCATTTATAGTAGCTATAAATAAAATAGACAAGCCGGGAGCTAATGTTGTGCAAACGCAGAGCACTCTTGTAGAGAACGAAATATATATAGAGGGCATGGGTGGCGACATACCTTGGAATGCCATCTCTGCAAAGACGGGAGAAGGTGTGGAGGAGCTACT
>CAZWKW010000027.1:5900-7898 GCA_964634115.1 uncultured Candidatus Saccharibacteria bacterium
ACATACCTTGGAATGCCATCTCTGCAAAGACGGGAGAAGGTGTGGAGGAGCTACTAGACACTATCTTGCTAGTTACTGAGATGCAAGAGCTTGAAGGAGAACCAGATGTACAAGCTACTGGGGTGGTGCTAGAGGCACACAGAGACCCGCGCGTAGGTGTAACAGCTACATTGCTTATAAAAAACGGCACGTTAAAGATTGGCGATTACGTAGTGGCTGGTGCAGCTCTTACTCCTGTGCGTGCAATAGAAGACCACGCTAGCAAAAGAATACAAACCGCCACATTCTCCTCACCTATTGGTGTTACAGGCTTTGACGAGTTGCCAGAGACCGGACTACAATTTACAAGCCACAAAGATAAGAAAGAGGCTACGAGTGCGCGCACTTTAAACATTGCACAAAATAAAAAGATAGACGCCGTGCTTAAAGATGTGAGTGAAGGGGTGGTCTGCGTGCCCTTGGTAATAAAGACCGACGTACACGGTACTCTTGACGCAATAGAGCATGAACTAAACAAGCTAAATAGTGACCGCTTAGTTCTTAAGACTATTATTAGCAATGTAGGCTCGATAACAGAGGGAGATATACAAACGGCAGTGGGTGCAGGAGCACTCGTGATAGGCTTTAACGTGCGCACAGACCCTACGGCACGAGACGTGGCTTTGCAGCATAGTATAGAGATACACACATTTGACATTATATACAAATTAGCAGAGTGGTTAGAGGAGAAGGTAAAGGGGCTCACACCCAAGCAAGATACCAAAGAGACTCTGGGTGAAGCTAAACTGCTTAAGATTTTTAGTGAGACTAAGAAGGGTTATGTGCTAGGAGGTAAAGTAAAAAGCGGAATATTTAAAAGAGGTGCCCTATTGCATATCTCACGCAGAAATGAGCACGTAGCAGATGGCAAGATAACTAACTTACAATCTGGCAAACAAAGTGCAGAGAAGATCGAGGAGGGTGCCGAGTTTGGAGCTCAAATAGAGAGCAATGCACCACTTGAGGAGGGCGATAGACTACTTGCTTACGAAATAATAAGGGCATAATGGTAGAGAAGCAACGCAAAAAGCAAATCGGAGAGGAGCTTGCACACCTAGCTGCAGAGTTCTTAGAGAGTCGCTCTAACCGCCAATCTATGATAACTATTACGCGAGCCGACGTAGCTCCCAACCTCTCAAGCGCTACTATTTACTTTACTGTCTTACCAGAGAGTTACGAGGAGGGTGCATTAGACTTTGCTAGGCGTAAGCGCTCAGAGTTTAGAACCTTTATAAAAAAGCGTTCTCACCTGCGAAGGCTCCCCTTTTTCGAATTTAAAATAGATGACGGAGAAAAAAATAGGCAGGAGCTGGATAGGTTATCTGTGTAAAACTTTTATGGTAGTATACTGCGAAGGCTCGGTGGCGAAGTGGTTAACGCGACGGTTTGCAAAACCGTTATGCACCGGTTCAACTCCGGTCCGGGCCTCCGCGAATTTTTCCCAAGAGTGTCTGCGATTGGTTGAAAAATACAGCGTCCTCCGTAGCCTTGTGCGAAGGAGGAAAAATGCCGGGATGATGAAATTGGTAGACATAGGAGACTTAAACTCTCCGGGCGCAAGCCATGCGGGTTCAAGTCCCGCTCCCGGCACAGATTGATAAATTATTAAAATACAGTATTATATTGCAGTCCGCCTATAGATTATTACGGGCGGTGATAAAAAAATCCGCCCATAGCTCAGCTGGTAGAGCAACGGACTCTTAATCCGTGTGTCGTAGGTTCGAGCCCTACTGGGCGGACAATGATAGGTGGAAAAAGGGCAAGTGGTGAAATTGGTAGACACGTCAGGTTTAGGACCTGATGCCGCAAGGCGTGGAGGTTCAAGTCCTCTCTTGCCCACAATAGCGAACTTCGTTCGCAAACAACACAGCAGACAACACAACAGTACCATTTTCTAATAAAACGTTAGTCTGGTATAAAAAAACAAGAGCGACATCTTCATTTTTTTATTGTAAAATA
>CAZWKW010000028.1:0-7650 GCA_964634115.1 uncultured Candidatus Saccharibacteria bacterium
TCTCATGCTTGTATACGCTGTGCAAACAGGCATGCAAAGCGGTGCTCAAACAGCTGCAGCTGCAGCGACAGGAGCGACATACGGTTCCCCTACATGTAAGGGATTTACTTCTTCTAAAGAGAAGTACAGACAATGTAAGGCAAATACGCCAAATGGATGGCAAACAGGTAAGTGTGTGAAAGGGCTTGACCAATGTTTAACAGCGCCGCCAATAATGTCTGCATCTGGTGCAATGAAGCAAGCGGGTTATATGGTAGCAGGTAGCGTAGCAGGGCAGGTTATAGGTCAGACAGTCGGCCAACTTATGAGTGCGCTCTTTGGTGGTGGCGCTGGTACTGGTAGCGGCTCTGGAGATTATGGTGGTTACGACCCGTACAATCCATATCCTGATGACCCAACAGATCCAACAACAGTATACGTATGTGCCGATGGTACAGAGGTTACTGACTCGGCCTTTTGTCCATTCCCCGAGGATCCAACAACACCTACAATCACGGATCCTGCCGTAGACTCTGATGGCGACGGTGTGATGGATGATGCAGATAACTGCCCTTACACAGCAAACCCAGACCAAGAGGATGCAGATGGTGACGGCATCGGAGCCGCGTGTGATACAGATGAGGGTGGTACAACTACCACAACGGCAACAACATCAATCACAACTACCAATCCAAAGACAAAACAAACAACCCAAACCTTTGTACCCGCACCAGATGCAACGGCTACAGCTGGCGGGGGTGGTCACACCACTACATATGTACGCCTTGGTGCCTCTGGGCAGCCTATACGAGTTAGAGTTGTACAAGGTGAGATTGTAGAGACACCAATAACAGCAGAGGAGTATCAGGAGGCCATAGATGGTGGCGCTACGGAGTTGCCAGAGGGTCTTACGCGTGCCGACCTAGAGTGGCAGGGTCTAGAGGAGCTTGCACGTAGACAGCTTGCAGAACAAGGAGGAGATGTGGATTATCCATATGGAGCACTCTCTGAGGAGGAGCTAAAGGCACTCCGCGACTACCACCGCAGTGCAATAGCAGTTTCTGGAGACTTAAACCCATTTAACCCTATGTCTGGTGATAGATATGCGGGTATAGCTCCTGAGGGCGAGAGACAGCCTGGCTGGCTTACCCGACTCTTTGTTGCTCTTATGGCTCTCTTTAAAGGTTCACTCTAGTAAAGAATGAAGAAGCAGCTGATTATACTTGTGTTACTCATTGCTGTACTCTTGGCTCCAGCTATTTGGCATGGGGTGTCTAGCATTGCCTCTTCTGCATATAGCCAGTTGGCAGCATCATCTGCACTAAATGTGCAAGTTGGCCCAACCTCACAAGATCCATATAAAGATATATTAGAAGTGGCACGTGCCTTTGCCGTACTTTATAAGGTTGATAGTTGCTCTCTTGCTAAGTCTATGGGGGCTGTATTTGGTAATGAGTGTGGAGGTAAGCAAAACTGTTATAGAAGTGGTAGTAAATATTATGGGTCGTACCAGATGGGTATACCATTTGCTAGCGAGGCAGAGGCACAGCTTGGTGGAGACTTGGCACGTATGGGTACCTTGGTAGAGCAGGGCGAGATAAACAGAGTGTCATATACGCATATGCTAGCAGCAGCACAGCAAGGTCGTGCCGCAGGTATTGACTCTGGCAGAATGCACCACATGTATGCAACCTTACTTGCCACAGCCAAACATGTACAAATGGAGTCTGCATTACAGGGTAGGAGTGGTAACCAACTAGAGCGCAGTGCAGCACATGTAGCCTTTCAATTTACTCCTCCTACTGTACTTGGCGCTATAAGGTCGGGTGTAGATAAAAGACCACAATGGTATGGTAATTGTGGTATAGATGGACTCTCTGTATTCGAGGCTATTACACGCATAGCAGGTGGGGGTAGTAGTTGTAGCTCTCGCGCTGTAGAAGGTATGAATAATGTTAATTGTAATTTGGAGGTTGGATATGATGGACCAAGTGGATTTGGTACTGTTGGTACAGTAGGCTCTAATACAGGCTGGCAAAACTCACCACTTGGTAAATTCTTTGGTGGGCAGAGTGGACTTGGTGGGGGCAGTAATCCGTATAGCAACACCGCGTATGGTACATCCGGCACATCAGATAACTCTGGCACCAGCATGTCTACAAATGATGAATACGTTAATCCAGACGATAACTCTGAATTTGTGGGTAACTCCTCGCCAACAGGCACCGTAACCAGCGACACTAACATCTCAAGTAGTGTCGTAAGCTCAGACAGCCCTATACTAACCTGCTTGCCGAACGTGGTAGTGGCTGATGAGCCTGCACTGATATTGTGGCAGTGTCGTGATGGATCGAGTGCGTCCTCTGGAGGCAACTTTAGTACGGGTGGTAAAGTGATGGGTAAGACGAGAGTAAATCCGAGTGCGGATACAAAATATGAGCTCTTTTGTGGTGATGTGCCAGAGCCACAGGTGCGATGCTCTGTTGAGGTTATAAATCCAGCAATTGCTATAATTACAGACACAAGCACAGTACCAATGTGGGAGAAGGTAAACATCTCATGGAACTCACTAGACACACAGAGCTGCCGCCTAGACTCAGACGACAATAACTCTAAATATGCAGACTGGAACCGAAGCGGAACATCTGGAGACGTATACTCACACCCAATAACAAAAGAAACCAAGTTTACCCTCACATGTACCACAAAGACAGGAATGGAGAAAAGCAAAAGTATTACAGTGGATGTAGAGTAATGTGGACAACTTTTATGTAAGAGTTATTTAATAGGTTATTATTATAGATATGTACGAACCACCAAGGGCAACAAAGAGGAGTAAGAGCCGTAAAGTAATTACACGAGTGTTTCTGCTACTCTTTTTTACTGCGGCGGTTGCAGGCTCTATGGGGTATATGGAGGGGCAGGGAGTAGTAGTGAGTGGTAAGGAGAATTTGGCCACAGCTAACGTTACGGTAACTCCGACTCCAACGAATGTTCCTAAACCAGCTCCTAAGCCACCTATGGCAGAAAATCAAAAAAATAATCCATGCGAGGCAAATAGTAAAGAAGAAATTTGTAGAAGTAAATGTGCGACAACCTATATAACAGAGAAAAATGAAAAAGAAACCTGTAGCCCTTATTTATCAGACAATCCGATCAGTGCTAAATTGCAAGCGCTGTATAAATGTTTAATAACAGTAGATAGTGCTGCTAAAAAACTTAATATACAGGATGTTGCCAATCAGTTTTGTACGATAAAGAAGTTTTCAAAAAATGGTGAACCTCTAACTGCAGCAGAAACTGGAACTCATAATTTAAAGATCCCCAGAAAATGTAAAACTCAATTTACCGATATAATATCCTCTGTTAAGGCAGACTATAAAAAAACTAAAAAAACTACAGCTACACTTTCAGAAGGAAAGAAGTGTGCTTATAAGGGCGCTTCAAACTGTATACAATATCCTGGAGAATCAAAATATACATGTTGGCCTAAAAATGCTGTCGCCGGTAAAGCTTTAGATATAGAAAAATTTACTCAACAGCTTAAAGCCTACTGTGCCAAACATCCACAGAGCCCTACGTGTAAAAGTGGTGGAGGTGGAGGTAACTACACTGGCCCTAGTAGTAGTAATATAGGCAGTGGCTCTGGTGGTAACAGCGCATCTAGTAAAGGCTTTTTAGACATGTTTGGCAAGTCACTACTTATGAGTCAGATGACAGGTGCACAAAACAAAAATAATAACAGTAGTGGTTCTGGAAGTTCTGGTAACAGTTGTGATAGTTACTATTATCGCCTTACTCACCGAGCAGATTGCGAGGGTCCACGAGAGCCAACTTGCCTGCTGCTACTTAACAAAACAAGTGTTAAGAAGGGCGAAGCTCTGCAAGTAAAGTGGAAGACAGAATATGCAAAAAGCATATCTCTTACGGCAGGTACTAGTACAGAGGCGACACTAGACTTAACCGCGCAGGAGGGTGAGACTACCATTTACCCACAAGCCTCTGGCACCATAACACTAAAAGCCTCAAGTGAAGATGAAAGCTCAGAGGATGAAATCAAGTGCTCAAAAGTAGCAACAATCACGGTATCTGGGGTGGCTGGTGACGAAGGCGAATTTGCTCCGCGTCTATCTTGTATACCTGGCAACATAGAGAGTGGCAGTAACACAAGGTCGGCAGTAACATGGTCTTGTGCTACGGGCGACCCAAGTAGCAGCCTGGGAGTTAACATAGACACAAATGGCGAATTGGCAGGCTCTGTAGACGTGTACCCAACCAAGTCTACAAAATATCAAGTAGGTTGTTATAAAGATGGAGCACTCATTGGCAGAAACTCATGTGTGGTACTAGTAGAGGAGCCAATATTTGACATAATAGTATACCCAACTACGGCTACAGTAGGAGAGAAGGTGAGAGTGTCGTGGGGATCTCTTGGTATGAGCTCGTGCCGGGTACGTGGACCAGGCAACTTCCTCTATGAGCGACCAAATGGCGTTGTGGCTACTGTACCATTCCAAGATAGCTCAGATGATGAGGCAATCTATACGATTACATGCGCCAGTAAGTATGGAGGCACCAGTACGAGGGATATTGTTGTAGATTTAGATAATTAAACTTGTCCGCCCAGCAGGGCTCGAACCTGCGACACACGGATTAAAAGTCCGTTGCTCTACCAGCTGAGCTATAGGCGGATATCTTACGTTCTCAACCTGCGACACACGCAAGCGGAGAACTATGCAAAGTCCTTTGCACTACCACCCGTAGGGTAAGCTATAGGCGGATTACGGGCACTATAACATATTTAATACGCGTATACATCTACTGTGCGCCCAAGCTCATCCAAGAGTCTAATTACCTCGTATTGCTTATTCCACAGTGCTGTCTGAGCACCTAAGAAGATCCTCCACTGCGACCCTTTTAAATATTCTGGTGAGTTGTGATATGTAGCCCTGCACGATGTATATGTAAGCGTGGTACGTAAGTGCTCTGTGCATGCACTGCTTACTGATATACCCTCCTCTTCTAGCACCTCGTCTGTAAGATACTCACATCGAAATAAGGATGAGACGAGCTCTAAACACTCATTGCCATATGTTGCTATGTTGGCAACGGTAGGAGGTAGTACTTGAGCAGGTGATGGGCATGCTCTTGTAAGTGGGGGCTCGTACTTTTGAAATTGGTTAAAGTATCCTGTGCACAAATTACTCTGAAAGGAGACTCCCACAGGGGAGGGGGAGGAGCTTACTATCGCACTTTGTCCTGGTGTGAGCCCTATTTTGTAAGTGGGATTAACATCGTTCATTATAATGTCCTCTACGCCGTCTGGTATATATATACGCACGCCACTAACCATGCTCTGCAATGACCAGCCAGTTATGTTTATTACTCCTGAGTTACTCTCTGGTGCTGTAAGTTCTACGTATTCCTCTGCCACATCCATAGCATCTGGACCCCATGAGTCTTTAGTTATTACAATCCTACCGTAGAGTGGTGAGAGCTCACCTAGGTCGCTCTCGTCTACCTTGGGTACGCCATCCTCTAGGTCTGTGGGTAGCAGGGCGGTACCACCAAGTAGGCCCCACATAGAGCCTGTATACTTTTCTTTAAGCTCTTCTCCGGTAGATATGGCGCCGTCTGTGTTGGTTGGTATTTCTGTTTTATTTTTTATAGCCATGTATCCAAATATGAGTAGAAGTACGAATACGATAGCTGTGATAAATTTCCAAAGCATATATTAAATGGTATTAGATAATAATTTGAGAGTTTCTTTTATTCGGTCTTTGGCACTTAGCTCCTTCTTGGGTAGCTCCTTAAGTGCTCCTCGCACCTCTGCCACAGAGTATCCCAGTGCCACGAGTGCGTCTAACGTATCCGCATCCTCCTTAAGTGTAGTTGGTGTGGTGCTAGCATGTACTTTATCTTTAAGCTCCACCACTATTCTCTCGGCACTCTTTTTGCCTATTCCAGATACCTTGGTAAGGTAGCTTATGTCTCCTTCTGATATTGCGCTTTGTAGAGTGTTGGTATCTGCGACAGATAAGACCCCCAGTGCAGACTTGGGGCCTATGCCAGATATACCAAGTAGAAGCTCGAAGAATTGCAGATCCGTCTGTGATGTGAAGCCATAAAGGTCTAGAGAGTTCTCACGTACGGCAAGGTGTGTCCAGAGTGTAGCGTCTTTTAAACCTAGTTTTGCCAATGTACTCTGTGTTGCAAAAATCTTGTACCCAACACCATTTACATCTAGGATTAAAGAATCTATATTTTTATGTACTACTGTGCCTGTAAGTTGTTCTATCATATAGCTTACAGTATAAAGTATTGCGTTTAATGTGCCAATCATGTAACATGCCCCACAATGGCAAATAAAGATGCAGCAAAAAAGGCGATTACTCAGTCTGGTAGAAGACGCGTTTTTAACCTACGTCGTAAAAGAACGATGAAAGATGTTGTTAAGAGTGTGCGCGAGCTTATATCTGCCGGCGATAAGAAGGGGGCAACAGCACTCTTGCCCAAGCTATATAAAGCGCTAGATAAGGCAGCAAAGAGTGGTGTGCTAAAAAAGAATACCGCATCACGAAACAAGTCTCGCATATCCCGCGCAGTAGAGCAGCTATAAAATTAATCCTCTCGTAGTTCAACGGATAGAACACGGGCTTGCGGAGCCCGCGATGCAGGTTCGATTCCTGCCGAGAGGACACTACTTCGCACTTTGTGCTACGAAGTGCACAGCAATTTATAAACCAAAAAACTCTATTATTTTATTTGAGACTGGCTCATGTAACTCCGCTTCTTTAGAGTGCTCTTTAAATAGACTTTGTATCTCTTTTGCCCTGTACTTAGGTATTGGAATAGAGATGTGTGGAGCAAGAATTTTAGTAGTGTCTACTAAGAGTACTGGAGAGCTGGCATCGGTATCTATCCAGAATGCACGTATCGTATCCCATTGGTATTGCTCTCTACCTACAAGTAATCCTTTGGAATCTAATTTGAACTGTATATTGCTTGGTGTACGTCTCACCAGAAGTGCAATGGCAAATGATGCGACTAAAACAAGCAAGGCAAAGAAGTAGTTACGAAAGAGTATGGCCACAACAGAGGCCGAAATGGCAAAAATACCAAGAATCCAAAACCAGTCTCGCCCCTTAGGAGAGTGTGCAGAGTCTACTGCTTGCCATATAATTTGTTTTTCCATATTATGGAGTTTTTGTATTGTTGCACCCCGCAGTGTGGTCAGGTATAGAGTCTGTCTCTAGGCAAAACCTTAGAGTATATGTAGTGCCAAGTGAGTTAGTTTGATACCAATATTTAAATGTATCGTCTGGAGAGATTGGATCTGAGGGGAGTGTTGGCATAGCGCCTGCACTAATTAAGCCAAGAGACAGTGCATCTGTCGTGCCGTTTATCTCTATCTCTGTTTCTGCCTTAGGAAATTTGTAGTTATCAGCGTAGTAAAGATTCAGTGCCTTGGCAATTTGATTTATGTCTTCTACACGCCGTGTATCACGGCTCTTTGTTTGCATATGTTGCACACCAGCTATTACAACAGTAGCAAGTAGAGCTATTATAGCCATTACCACCAGTAACTCTATCAAAGAAAATCCCCTTTTCATATAAGAGTATTGTAAGCTATTTTCTTTTGCACGCAATACACATATGTGTATTGTTGTT
>CAZWKW010000029.1:0-7520 GCA_964634115.1 uncultured Candidatus Saccharibacteria bacterium
GTAGAGGAGCCTGTGATAGAGGACGAGGCTACGACTACAGAAGATGTGGCAACCTCGTCAACCTCTACAGAAGATCAGCTAGCTGCGGCAGCAACAGCCGATACAGGACTATTTGGCACTAACAAGAGCACTTGGTACTACATTCTGGCTCTAATGGCTCTTCTACTAGTAGGTTGGACTATTTACCGCAAAAGAGAAAATAACTCCTAGTAAAGAAGAAAATTTATGGTAAACTGCCCGCAACATGCAATACGCAGAAGCAGCAATACAAGCAACAGGACAAGCAGCAGAGCAGGCTCCATCGTCTGGTATACACATAGCACTTGCTGCAGAGAGGTTAGGTGAATTCTTTGGAATACCTATAACAAACACACTGATTACCAGCTGGATAGTAATAGCCGTGCTCATAACACTGGCTGTGCTAATAGGCTCACGCCTTAAAATGGTACCAGGCAAATTCCAATTACTACTTGAGGAGATGGTGACCTACATACTTAATTATATGGAGGAGGTACTAGAAGATAGAAAGTTGGCACGAAAGCTCTTTCCACTCATTACCACCATTTTTCTCTTTATCTTTGCGTCCAATATCTCAGAGTTTACTCCTGGCATTGGTAGCCTTGGATTTATAGCAGAGGGTGAGCATGGCTCTGTATTTACCCCGCTCTTGCGCAGTGTAAACACAGACCTTAATGTAACGCTGGCGCTCGCCATTATCGCCTTTGTAGTTATAGAGGTGGTAGGTGTGGCAACTCTTGGAGCTATGAAGTACGCAAAGAAGTTTATAAACTTCAGCTCACCACTTAACTTCGTGGTTGGTATTATCGAGCTCTTCTCGGAGGTGGCGCGGCTTATCTCGTTCTCGTTCCGTCTTTTTGGTAACATCCTTGCTGGAGAGGTGCTTATACTTGTCGTTATCTTCTTTGTACCATACATGCTACCGGTGCCAATGATGCTCTTTGAGATCTTTATCGGGTTTATACAGGCAGCTATCTTCGCCCTCCTTACTCTCTTCTTTGTCAAAATAGCTATCACTGAGCCGCATTAGCTTAAATGTTGCGAATAGTGGTGGAATCCGTATAATAACGGGCATATTTTGATTATTTATTAAAAGTTAATTTTGTAATATATGGAATTAGAAGTAGCAAAGACATTAGGCATGGCACTAGCTGTAGGGCTCGGTGTTATCGGTCCAGGTATTGGTATTGGTTTAATAGTTGCTAAAGCTCTTGAGGCTATAGGTCGCAACCCTGAGGCAGCTGGTAAGGTAACAGCAACAATGTTTATTGGTATTGCCTTTACAGAGGCTCTTGCCATTTTTGCCCTTGTTATCGCATTTATTGTTAAATTCGTATAAATAGCCAAAGACTATGAACGAAATTTTAGGAGTCTTTGGAATAAATTGGAAGCTGCTACTGGTGCAGGCCTTCAACTTTGGTGTGTTACTGCTAGCACTCTGGTACTTCCTTTACAGGCCGGTTATTGTAATGCTAGAGAATAGACGCCAAACAATAGAGAAGGGTGTAAAGGATGCAGAAAGAGCAGAAGAACGACTTACAGAAATAGATAGTGAACGCGATGAGATAATAACCAAGGCAACCACAGAAGGCAGTAAGATTGTGGGAGATGCAAAAGTTCGTGGAGACGAAAAAGCCTCAGAAATAGTAGGTGAGGCAAACACTCGTGCCGACTCTATTCTAAGCGATGCTGCCGCACGAGCACAAGAGGCTAAGGAGAGGGCTCTACGCGAGAGTAAAGACGAGATAGCAAGTGTGGCAATACTTGCCGCAGAGAAAGTATTACGAAGTAAGGAAAAGTCTCAGTTAAATTAATTTAACTGAATCTAAGATTTTATAAATTCACTTTATTCATTAATTAAATCTAAGACATGCAGCCACTCTCATACGCACACGCAGTTAAAAAAGCAATAAAAGACGGACTAGGAGTGAGTGAGGCTGTGAAGAACCTTATTAAGGTATTAAAAAATAGAGGTGCATTAGCACTTCTGCCCAAGATTGCACTAGAGCTGGAGCGTATAGAAAGTCGCGAGGGACGAGCTAGATCCACCTTATCCGTGGCTAATGATGCAGATTGGAGTACAGCACTAAAAGAGTCTGGTGCCAACAAGGAGGGTGTAATAAAGCAAATAGATGAAACTCTCATAGGAGGATTTAAGTTTGAGGAGGATGGCAAACTAACCGACACAAGTTATAAAAGAGCATTATTAGATTTATATAGAAAAATAACGAACTAAATATGGAGAGCACAATTATAGATAAAATAAAGAAGGAGATTCAAAATTTTGAGCCAAACACAAATACAGAGAGCGTTGGCCGCGTAGTAGCTGTGGGTGACGGTGTGGCAGAGATAGAGGGTCTAGACAACGCGGTAATGAGTGAGATGGTGCTCTTCGACGATGCAGATGGCAAAACTCTGGAGGAGGCAATGAAAAGTGAGAATGCTCTATATGGCCTTGTGCTCAACCTAGAGGAAGATGCCGTAAAGGTAGTTGTACTGGGTGAGACATCTCGAGTAAGAGAGGACATGCTTGTAAAGTCCACTGGTAAGGTGCTCTCTATACCAGTCTCTGATGATATAGTGGGGCGCGTGGTAAATACCATGGCAGAGCCTTTAGACGGCAAAGGTGCTATAAAGGTAGATAAATTTATGCCAGTAGAGCGCGAGGCCTACGGTGTTATAGAGCGTAAATCTGTAGACTCGCCTCTCCACACGGGTATTAAGGCCATAGACTCTATGGTACCTATTGGCCGCGGACAGCGTGAGCTGATTATTGGCGACCGCTTTACAGGTAAGACAACAATAGCCATAGACACAATACTCAACCAAAAAAGTGAGCCAAAAGACGAAAGACCAATCTGTATATACGTAGCAATAGGCCAAAAGGAGGCAAAGACAGCACTAATAGTAGCCGAGCTAGAAAAGCAAGGTGCAATGGATTACACAGTTGTGGTTACTGCTGGAGCCTCTGCACCGGCCGCACTACAATACTTAGTACCGTATGCCGGAGTAGCAATAGGTGAGTACTTTATGGACCAAGGTCAAGACGTACTGATTATCTACGACGATCTCTCTAAGCAGGCTGTGGCATATAGGCAAGTCTCTCTACTTTTGCGTCGTCCACCGGGGCGTGAGGCTTACCCTGGGGACGTCTTCTACCTGCACTCCCGCTTGCTTGAGCGCAGTGCGAAGCTCTCAGACGAGAAGGGCGGCGGTTCCATCACGGCTCTACCAATTATAGAGACGCAAGAAGGAGACGTGTCTGCCTACATTCCTACTAATGTTATATCTATTACAGACGGACAAATCGCACTAGATGCAGGACTCTTTAACAAGGGTACACGCCCCGCGATTGACGTTGGTAACTCTGTATCTCGTGTGGGTAGCTCTGCACAAACAAAGGCAATGAAGGCGGTGGGCGGAGGCTTGCGTATAGAGCTTGCTCAATTTCGTGAGCTTGAGGCGTTTATGCAGTTTGCTCAGGACCTGGATGAGAATACAAAGAAGCGCATAGACTCTGGAGAGCGCATGGCCGCCCTCTTAAGGCAGCCCAAGGGCAAGCCACTACCATTTGAGAATCAGGTAGTCTCTATATACGCAGGGATGAATGGTCTCTTTGCACAAACGGAGGTAGACGATGTGCCCAAGGTAGAGGTAGAGTGGATTGCATTTATAGATGCTCAGCACAAAGATGTATTAGACGAAATAAGAAGCAGCAAAAAACTGGAGGACAAAACAACAAAGAAGTTAGACAAAGCAATGGAGCAGTTTAAAAAGTCTAGTAAATAGAAATATACATGGCCTCACTCAAACAGCTAAAAGAAAAGAGAAAGTCGGTAAACAAGACACGTAAGGTTACGCGTGCTATGGAGGCTGTCTCGGCTGTTAAGATGCGTAAAGCCCAAGAGAGGGCCTTGAGCTGTCGTGGCTACGCGCGCGCTGCACTGCGTATACTGGCGCAAGTTGCTGGAGCCAAGGGCTTTAGCGAGCACCCACTTACTATTAAGAGAGAGACTGGCAAGGTAGGGCTAATGGTAGTTACTAGCGACAAGGGCCTTGCAGGCTCGCTAAACAGTGCCGTACTTAAGAAGGTAACGGACTTCCTAGAGGAGAAGAGTCTCTCTAATAAGGATGTGGTGTGTATAACTCTGGGTCGCCGTGGTAATGACTATTTTAAAAATCGTGGATTTGAGATCTTACACTACGAAGAAAATAAGAGTGACGAAGTGGTAGAAGCCGACATGCAGCGTATTACCGAGGTAGCACTCAACGAGCACCTTAGTAAAAATACTAAAAGTTGGTACATAATTTATACAAACTTTAAATCTACCTTCGAGCAAGAGGCAAGGCTTAGCCGACTCTTCCCTCTCTCGCGAGATGCACTTGAGGAGATTATAGCCTCTATAACACCAGATAAAGGCAAGTACGCTGCAGAAGATACCCAAGAGAATGCCGTGTCAGCATATACCGTAGAAGCAGATACCAATGACGATATTATGCAGTTTTTAGCTCCTGTACTTGGTAACATATTAACCTACCACACGCTATTAGAGAGCAAGGCCAGTGAGCACTCGGCGCGTATGGTAGCGATGAAGAATGCAACAGACAAGGCGGGTGAGCGCTCTCATATATTACAACTTCAGTTTAATAAGGCACGCCAGGCCGCTATTACACGAGAGGTTAGTGAGATTACAAGTGGTATAGAGGCAATGAAATAATTTTAATAATATAAATTAATAGATAACATGAGCAAAAATACAGGTACAATAAAGCAAATAATTGGAGTAGTGGTAGACGTACACTTCGAAGAGTTGGTGCCAGATATACAGCATGCACTAGAGGTGGGCTCTGGTAAGAGCAAGGTAACCCTAGAGGTAGCACAACACATAGGGTTAAACCGTGTACGCTGCATAAGTATGCAAGACACAGCAGAGCTTAAGCGTGGTATGGAGGTACTAGACACTGGAGAGCAAATCACCGTACCAGTGGGCGAGGCATCACTTGGTAGAATGTTTAACGTGCTTGGAGAGCCTGTAGACGGTAAGCCGCCTGTAGACAAGAGCGCTAAGCGCTTACCAATACACCGTGAGGCACCTAGCTTTGATGAGCAAAGTACAACAGCAGAAGTGTTTGAAACTGGTATAAAGGCCATAGACCTTATGACACCATTTATCAAGGGTGGTAAGGTTGGACTTTTTGGTGGGGCTGGTGTGGGCAAGACAGTGCTTATACAAGAGCTTATACGTAACGTTGCCAGTGAGCACGGTGGTTACTCGGTTTTTGCCGGAGTAGGTGAGCGCGTGCGTGAGGGTAACGACCTATACTACGAGATGAAGGAGAGTGGTGTGCTAGAGAAGACAGCTCTCACATTCGGCCAGATGAATGAGGTACCAGGTGCACGTGCACGTGTAGCCTTGAGTGGACTTACTATGGCAGAGGCCTTTCGCGACGAGGGAGGTAAGGACGTGCTCTTCTTTATGGATAACGTCTTTCGCTTTGTGCAGGCTGGCTCGGAGGTATCCTCACTACTTGGTCGTGTATCTAGTGCTGTAGGTTACCAGCCTACTCTTGCCGAGGAGATGGGAGAACTACAAGAGCGTATTACTTCTACCAAGAGTGGCTCCATTACCTCTGTGCAGGCTGTATACGTACCGGCAGACGACCTTACAGACCCAGCGCCAGCAACTACATTTGCCCACCTAGACTCTACGGTAGTGCTTAGTCGTGAGCTTGCTCAGAAGGCTATATTCCCCTCTATTGACCCACTAGAGAGTGGCTCTACTGCTCTGGACCCTGCTATTGTGGGTGAGGACCACTACTATGTAGCCAACGAAATTAAGCGCGTGCTGCAACGCAATAAAGACCTTCAAGACATCATTGCAATTCTTGGTATTGAGGAGCTCTCTGAAGATGATAAGAAGCTAGTGTACCGAGCACGTAAGATAGAGCGATTTCTTTCGCAACCATTCTTTGTGGCGGAGGTATTTACAGGTAAGCCTGGTAGCTACGTTAGCCTTGCTGATACTATACAAGGATTTAAAGAGATACTAGATGGCAAGCACGACGACCGTGACGAGCAAGACTTCTATATGAAGGGGAGTATAGAGGAAGTAATAAATTCTTAAATTTATGGCGAAGGCAAACCTAAGAGTAACAATAGCGAGTGTAGGAGAGCAACTCTTTGACGACGAGGCTATCTCCGTTCTTGTGCCCGGCTCAGAGGGGCAAATGCAGATACTAGCAAATCATGAGCCGCTAATAAGTACACTAAAAGCTGGAACTATCGTAGTAGATGTGGGAGGCGACACTTCGACAAGCTCAGGGCAAGGAAAACAAAAATTTAAAGTAGAAGGCGGTGTGCTAGAGGTATCTGCCAACCGCGCCACCATATTAGTTTCGTGAACTCATTTATAAAAAATAAAGAAGACTTTGAGTGTGAAAATTGCGGTGAGAATGTGGAGGGCAGCGGATACACCAACCACTGCCCCAAGTGTTTGTGGAGCAAGCATGTAGACATTAACCCAGGCGATAGGGCGGCTGAGTGTAGTGGCCTTATGGAGCCCACAGAGGTAAGTAAAGAGGGCGATACCTTTAGTATTACCCACAAGTGCGTGGCTTGTGGGTATAGTAAAAAGAATAAAATATCTCCAGACGACGACTTCAATCTTGTAGTTAAGCTCGCATCAGACGCACCGCTTCCTTAATACCGTCTTTATATTTAAATATTCCAGATCCTGAGGAGAGGCGAGTAGCACCAGCGCTCACCAACTTTGGCGCATTTTCTACCTTTACAGCACCATCAATGGCTATGTCCATCTTGGGCTTCGCTTTTCTTACTGCTCGTACCTTTGCGTAGGTCTTCTCGCTAAACTTCTGCCCGCCGAATCCAACCCTCTCTATTCCCATTATCTGCACGTACGAAAATGGATATTTATCCAACATTTTAAGAATTTCAGAATTTTTATGGTGCAAGTGCACTCCAAGACCAAACTTAATACCCTTACCTTTAAGTGCTTTAAACACCCCGCCCCAGCGTTTTGTAGAACCGTAGTGGAGTATCACGCGCTTTGGCTTAGTCAGGGCAATTGCTTGCATCCACTTCTCAAACCTGCCTGTAATTGGAGCGTCTAGGTACACCATCATATCTAGCTCTAAAGTGTCTTTCTTTGTAAGTTTTGCGAGTCTTTTAAAGCTATTAGCACAACCAGCAGAACCAAATGTTTTACTCGGCACAAACTTGCCATCACATATGTCTATTTGCATAAAGTCTACGATGCCTCGCGCCTCGCGTAGTCGCTTCTCCAGCTGATTAAAGCTCTTCTCTAGTATAGCTGCCCCAATTTTAACTTTCTTCATTGGGTAAATTATACCACAAGAATTTACCCACCCAACGCCCTTGTCCTAGGTGACACCTAGGACAGACGCGTGTTGGAATATGTGTTAGTACATGCTAGCATATGGATTATGGGCAGCTTTATAGAAATTAACGATACTTTGCAACT
>CAZWKW010000030.1:0-7238 GCA_964634115.1 uncultured Candidatus Saccharibacteria bacterium
CTGAATGTGAGTTTTTTGAAGGCCTCTATTGCAAATAAGTTGGTAATACCAACTAAAATAATAAGAAGTAGGTCTGAGAGCGTAATTACCTCGAGAGAAAGAATCGTGGAGAGGGATGGTACAGAAAAGACAAGTACCAACGCAAGTACACTGCCCAAGAGCCCTATGAGTAAATGTTTGTTAGAGAAAATACGTGTCTGCCAAAACGGTTGGGACAAATTTTTGAAAGCAAGAGCTGTAAAGACAGAGTATATAGATACGGCCAAGAACATTAGAGTTCTAACTTTTTCTATTGGAGTCTCTGTATATAGAAGATAAGCGTAAAGACCGAGCAGTATCAAACCAGTAGTAACCACTACCTCAAAAAGAAAGCGGCGTATCTTTTTAGAAAGAATTTTATGAATATTCATACTGCTTGGCTTCTGGTTTAATGTACCTGGTTCGCGTGGCTCAAAAGCAAACGGGAAGCCCATAAGACTCCCACCTATAATATTAGCCCAAAGAATTTGCGTGGGTAAAATTGGTAGCGGCGCGGCAAATACCAAAGAGCCTCCTATAAGAATAATCTCGCCAAAGCTTGTAGAGAGTAAGTAGGCAACAATTTTTTTAATATTACCTATTACTCTCCTGCCCTCACTTATTGCCGCGGTTATTATAGAGAAGCTGTCTTTAAGTAGTATTAGGTCAGCAGCACCCTTGGCTACGTCTGTGCCCGAGCCTACCGCAAGCCCTATATCTGCAGCGGCTAGTGCTGGTGCATCATTTATACCATCCCCAGTCATGGCGACCACCTCCCCCTGAGAGCGCAAAAGCTTTGCAATGCGGAGCTTCTGCTCGGGCAAGATACGTGCAAACACGTTTTTACTTGCAAGAGCTAGCGAAAGTTCCTCGTCACTCATCTGTTCTATCTCTGATCCTGTACACACCTCTTCCTCTGGCTCCATAATGCCTGTTCGCAGAGCTACGGCACGTGCAGTCTCGGCATGGTCTCCTGTTAGCATTACTACATGCACACCTGCACGCTGTGCGTCTGATATGGCAGCTGGCACGTCCTCTCGTATTGCATCCTCAAATCCTAACAGACCAACAAATACAAATTCTTTTTTACCCTTTATATCTAAAACTCTACTGGGTATCTCCTCTTCTGTAACTTTTGTATATGCTATTGCTGTAAATCGCTTACCTTGTGCACTTAATTTATCTTGTGTTTGTTTAAATAACTCTCGTACATCTTGTGTTAGTGGCTTCTCTTCACCATTTTCAAAATAAAAGGCAGATGCACCCAGTATATGCTCGGGAGAGCCAGTAATATATGCAAAGCTTTCTCCACTTGGGGATTTATTTAAAGATACAGCAAAGCGTCGTGCAGGATCAAAACGAGCAAAGTCTACACGCTCATTACCACCTTTAATCAAAGTATCTTGCAAAATATCATATTTTTTTCCTCCTTCTACTATCGCCTTTTCTATCGGGCGACCATGCACACTACGCTTACCTTTAACAACCTCTGTAAAAGCGTCCGAGGCAAGTACACCCATTGTAAGAAGTTGGCGATTATCTCCATTTGGCCTTATATCACCACTTCTAATACCTTCTAATGAGTAAAGTCCAGAAAGTTGCATAACACCCTCTGTTAAGGTTCCAGTTTTGTCTGTAAGGATCATTGTCGTAGAGCCTAGTGTTTCTGCTGCTACCAAGCTCTTTACCAAGCCGCCCTTTTTAAGAATCTTCTCCATGCCCAGCGCCAGTGCCACAGTAACTGCCGCGGGCATTCCCTCGGGTATTGCAGCAACCGCTATGGCAATAGCAATGAGCAACATGCTCGCAATTGTCTCGCCACGTGCTACTCCAAGGAGCACAATTACTAAAATTGTAAGCGATATAACAATCATAAGAGTTCTTGCAAGGCGACGAATACTCTCTTGCAGTGGGGTTAAATGCTCTAGAGAGAGGTGTGTAGACTTTGCAATCTTACCTATCTGCGTATCTTTACCTGTAGCAACCACCACTCCAGTACCGCTACCGGCAACAATTGTGGTACTCATCCATAGCATGTTGCTCTGCTTGGTTATGGGGGTATCGTGTTCACCTATTAACTCTGGGCTCTTCTCTACACTGACCCATTCGCCAGTAAGGAGTGACTCGTCTGCAAGCATCTCGCTAGACTTTATAATACGTATATCAGCCGGCACGGTAAATCCGCTCTCTACAATTACTACGTCCCCAACAACAAGCTCATGGGCGAGTACTGTCTTTCTTTGTCCATCACGTATTACGACAGCCTTACTCTCTTGAGCACTCTCTAGAGATTGAAAGATGTGAGCGGCCTTACCCTCTTGCCACAAGCCAATGCCAATATTTATAATAAGTGCTACAAGAATAACAAACGCATCTACAAAGTCGTTAAGAAAGATTGTTGCAATAGCAGCGAGCACAAGTACAAATGCAAGTGGGTTTGTGAGTTGCTTAATAATTGCTCGCACAAGAGAGAACCTTTTTTGCGCTGGCAGTTCATTTGCACCATCTTTTGCAAGTCTTAGGGCAGTAGTATCTGCAGAGAGACCATTTTTTATATTAGTTTTTAGAGCCTGCTCAACACCAATAAGCTCGCGTGCATACCACATAATTGCATTACTCATTTCACAATTCTACCATGTCTAAATTTAGAATTATGTTATAATCCACATATGCAACAACAAATACGTGAGGATATGAAGACTGCAATGCGAGCACGAGAGCGTGATAAGGTTACAACTTTGCGCGGTCTTTTAAGTGCCTTTACAAATGAGCTCGTAGCACAAAAGAGAAAGCCAACAGAAGAGCTGGACGATAAAGATGTGCTAGCAGTAATTAAACGTGCAGTAAAGCAACGTAAAGACTCTATAGAGCAATTTACAAAGGGCGGGAGAAGTGAGTTGGCTGCTAAAGAGCAAGCAGAGCTTGTTATGCTAGAGACATACTTGCCTGCAACTGTAAGTAAACAAGAGATAGAAAAAATTGCACAAGCCAAAATAGATGAGCTCGGAGCTGATAAGAGTAAAATTGGTGTACTAATAGGAGCTGTTATGAAGGAGTTTAGTGGTAATGCAGATGGTAATGATGTTAAAGAGATTGTAGAAAAACTTTTAAGTTAGTTATGGAATTCTCTAAAGAAAATAAAAAAATAATAAATATAGCGGAGGTTGCAAATAACGTAGAAAATCTAGAAGAAGTACAAAAAAGAGAAAAGATTCCAGAAGATGATCTATATTACAAATCTCGCGCAACTCTTATTAAGCAAGCTGTGATGGATGCTGGCATGACCGATAAAGACAGGCAGTTTGAACAAATATGCGAAAGTGTGCGAATTACACTGGTAAAAAGACCACCTAAAGAATTTAGGAATATTAGGCGCTGTGTTAATGGTGTGTGGCAAACTAAACAACCTTAGCTCCTTTGTTAAGGGTTATCATGAGTAAGGTTACAATTGCTGCAAGTACAAATGCCACCTTAATACCAAAGGTAGCGGCCAATGCCCACACAGCAGCAAGCATAATAAGACGTCCTACATTCATTGCCATTTCTTTAAGAGCGGTGTATTCATCTATATATCTACCTGCATCTGCAGATTGCTCGTAAGTGGTAGCATCAAATGTAAGAGTGTTGGTAGTACGCCCAAATTGGTGATACGTATCGGCTGCAAAGATTTGCAGAGGTGTACTTACGAACACCTTTAACATCCAGCCAGTAGTGGAGAAGAGAACGCCAACAAGCAACATGCGCTTCTCACTCCAGGTATCAAAGAGCTTACCCACAACGTAGCGCATTACAAGCACAGCGATGAGTGTAAGTGAGGTTATTATACCTACGGCAGTGTATCGTTCGTCTAGAAGTGTAAATACATATAACGGCCAAAATACTAGTACTGCCATCCCTTGTGCACCATTGGCGGCATGTGCAAGTAATATCGGGCGATTTACCTTGTTAAATAGGTGAGTGAAGGTGTCTATATAATCCCAAGAAAATTTCTCATAAGTGTTGTGAACGTATGCAAGTGGCAAAAGGCCAAGTAGCATAATAACTGCGGCGTAGACAAAGGCATAAGAGAAGCCCATAGATGTGATAATTACACCACCTATAATAGGTGCCACAATTACTAAAGCACCTGATACGTTGCGCATAAATGCCAATTGCCTGCCGCGGTGTGCACGGCTAAGCATATGAGCAAAGTCTACATGATACGGTATCCAGTATAAGGCACGATATATTGCTGAGAAGATGGTAAATAGAGCTGCAGAAAGCTGCAGATACATAGGTGCAAAGTATAAAGAGCCTACTCCGAGTATAGCAAAGAGCATACCAAGACCTATCATAACCTTCATCCCCCACACAGATAGTAACTTAGTAGCCAGGGGTGTAAAAAGCATATGCAGTAAGTACATAGTGGCAAAAATGAGAATCACCATCTCAAGACTTTGATTAAACTGTGTATAGAAGAATATTGGCAAGAACACATTAAGAGAACCTAACGATATACGCATTAGGATTCTACTACTGTAGAGCGCCAGCATATCACGTGATAGGTGCGTCTTTTTTTGTAAGTCTAGCAAAACTTCTCGTGCTTTCTTTTCTATCTCATCCATATACGCTTAATTATAACGTATTTTGGCAGTAATTTTTTCTTCTGTGTTTATATCTTGCCAACAAGGTCTAGGCCTGGCTCTAGAGTATCCCCACCAGGAGCCCAACTGGCAGGACACACCTTGCCATCGTGCTCTGCTACGAACTTTGCAGCTTGGATTTTGCGTAGTGTCTCCTTTGCATTTCTGCCTATGCTGTTATCGTGGACCTCTGCAACGCGCACAACCCCCTCCGGATCTATAATAAAGGTGCCACGTAATGCCACGCCCTCATCTTCTATCAGTACTCCAAATATCTCAGAGAGTAGGTGGCTTGGATCTGCAGCCATTGGGTACTTTATTTGCTTGATAGCGTCTGAAGAGTCATGCCATGCCTTGTGCGCAAATACAGTATCGGTAGACACAGAGATAATCTCTGCACCCTCCTTTTTAAAGTCCTCATAAGCTGCTGCCATCTCCTCTAGCTCTGTAGGACATACAAAGGTAAAGTCTGCTGGGTAAAAGAAGAACACGAGCCACTTACCTTTAAAGTCTTTGGTACTCATTTTCTTAATCTCCTCTTTTTCTCCTGGCATAAACGCCTCAAACTCTACCTCGGGCAGAGTGTCGCCAACGCTAATTGGTAAAAAGTCTGATAATTCGTAATTACAATTTTCACACATAATATTTGTTTTTATTTATTAATTTATCGTCATTATAACATGATATTTTAAGAACGTATAAATTCTGCATTTATAGCTCCTTCTTTCTTTAGAGAGTCATCTCGCATAGCACTTATGTATCTTTGCATCTCTAGATTAATATTTCGTAAATTTTCTAATTTTGCCCAAGATTCTTTCACATACAGTAGTTCTCTAGTGCTCATGGGTTTGTCCATTTCGATATTTAGAAGAGATGTCAATTTAGAGTTTTTGTGTTCTATATCTTGCTCTTTGTGCTGATTAACTTCTTTCTCATAAATCAAAGAATATTCTGATATCTCTCTTCTAAATAATCGTAGAGTTTTAATTTCAGATCTACCTGCTATGGTCATTATGTTACTGTATATCTTTTTTGCAGTTTCGTCATGTGCCTCTGACTTCGTAAATCTGGCATAACCTATTTCTAACTTCTGGTATATATACCTTTTAACCAAATCAACTCTACTTACTTTTGGATTGATTAAAATAACATTCATATCTACTTTATACCCCGAGTCTCCCAGAAGTGACGCTGTGCGTAGTGGTACGGCTGGATTTTTCATTGTACCTTCGACTATCATTGGATATTTTTCTTTCGAGAGTTCTTTGATCGCTTTTTCTATCCAATAATTTATATCTGGCTGTGTTAGATCAGCAGCATCAACTTCGTTATGTCTTAAGAAATGGTTGTACTGTGGGTGATACCCTCTTAAGTCATCACCATTTATAATTGCATAATTAGGATCTTTTTTTAGCAGTAGTTTTATAAAGTGGCTTTTACCGGCGGCAGGTTGACCACCAAGTAGCTCAGCTATCGGCGTAGATGATGGTGTTACACCGTTTACTATAGCTGGCAAAATGAGACTAAAAAATATCTCATCCCTATCTTTGTTTGTGAGATTAAGGTCTCCCATAAGTTTTTACTTTCTTTATTAGTTTTAAAAACTCTGTATCAGATAGTTCTAAATTCAAATAAAATTGTTTTAATATTGAGTCTAACTCACGTATTTTATTAACAAATACTTCTATTACGGATGTGTTTGGAGTATCTTTTCTGCGCTCAAGAAATAAATTTGCCTGCACCTCAGACTTTGTTGCTGCAATCAAACCTATGACTGCTTCTGTTTTTTCTAATTGATTTAACGCCATATATTGTTGCTCGGTAGCATTTTATAGTATACATTTCTTTTATGACAATACAAAATTATGAAGATAAAGTAGTTGTAATTGTTGGTCAAACTGCCAGTGGCAAGAGTGATTTAGCAGTAACATTGGCTAAGAAGTTCGGTGGAGAGGTAATTTCTGCAGATTCGCGCCAAGTATATAAAGGACTAAATATTGGTACTGGTAAAATTACACAAACAGAGATGCGCGGAGTGCGACACCACTTACTTGATGTGGCGAACCTTAAAACACGCTTTACTGCAGCAGACTTTGTCTGCCAGGCTCGTAAGGTAATTATAGACATAAGTTCGCGTGGCAAGTTGCCAATAATAGCTGGTGGTACTATGTTTTATATAGATGCACTACTTGGAGATGTACATATTCCTGAAGTCCCACCAAACGAACAATTACGCAAGGATTTAGAACAGCGAGGCGAAGCCTCGCTGTTAGAAGAGCTGCAAAAGTTAGACCCAAAACGAGCAAAAGCATTTATTAAAGACGGTCAATCTACAAATAAACGCCGTATAATTCGTGCTATAGAGGTAGCAAAAACTCTTAGCTCTGTCTCACAAGTGGAGCAGTGGTCCCATGGTCCACTTAGTAGATACGAGGTGCTGAAGATTGGGATAATGGTTGATAAAGAGATATTGCGAGAGAGGATTAAATTGCGTACTACAGGGCGAATGAAAGCGGGCATGGTATCAGAGGTGCGTAAATTACATAAGAAAGGCTTAACCTACAAACGAATGCGTAACTTAGGGCTGGAGTACGGGCA
>CAZWKW010000031.1:0-6841 GCA_964634115.1 uncultured Candidatus Saccharibacteria bacterium
AGCACATAGTATCTAGAACTATGTACGGAGAAACAAGGCAAATAAACTCTGAAATTGTTGGATGGGAAAGATTTCTCGTCAATACTGTTAGAGAGTTTACAGAAGAGAATGGCATCGACCTTAAGCTAATCTCTGCAGGCTGGATTATGCGCATGCAGAAAGGTGAGAATCTGAGATTCATCTTTGGCCTAGACCTTGGACTCAACAACTCTACAAGCAAGCTCCTTGCTCGTGACAAAGCTGCAACTTCCGATATTCTAGAACTTGCAGATATACCACACATCACGCATAAATTATTTTTAAGACCAACATCTCTTGGCTCAAATCCAGAAGGTAACTGGTCTAAGATTAAAGAATTTTTTAAAGAATGTGATAACGATGTGGTGTGTAAACCAAACTTTGGCTCGAGTGGCATTGGTGTAGAGCGAGCAAGTACCGTGCCAGAGCTTGAGCACGTGGTACAAAATCTATTTGCAGAAAACCGCGCAATTGTAATCTCACCATATGTAGAAATGAGTGCCGAGTACAGAGTGACTGTGTTAGAAGGTAAAGTGGAGCTTATATACAAAAAGGTAAAGGAAAATGCTGAAGACCTAAAATTTAATCTATGCAAGGGTGCCTATGCGAAAGAGGCTGCAAAAGAGGATAAAGAAAAAATATCAAATCTAGCTGTGGGTGCCACGCGTGCAATAGGTATACGCTTTGCAAATGTGGACATAGCAGAATCCGAGAGTGGTCTGCAGATTTTAGAAATAAACTCTGGTGTAATGTTTGAACATTATGCCAAACAGGGAGACAAAGAGAGAGAAGGCGCCAAAGCTGTATACAGAAAAGCTCTTGCAAAGTTATTCAACTAGTGTAGGATACTGCCAATGAGTACCGTTTTGGGGTTTATGCCCTATATACAGATAGTCCTCTCAGTGCTTTTAGTTATAGCTATACTGCTACAACAAACGGGTGCTGGGTTGGGAGGAGCATTTGGCGCTGATAACTTTAGTACCGGCTTTCACACGCGCCGAGGGTTTGAGAAGACACTGTTCAATATCACAGTCGTGCTTGCTGTACTTTTTGCACTATCTGCTATTGTGAGCCTGCTATGGGGTGTGTAGAATAGAATAAGAAACAAATTAAAAACAAAAACTCCACAAAATAGATTTTTGTTTTTTATAGAATAAAATCAATATGAAGAAAACGATGCCCAGTGCATTAAAAATTCCATACTTGGAGCCGCTTGAGGTTATATTTAAAAATATGGGAGTTGCAGAGCGCTTGCTTGTGTTTGTACTATCAGCACTACTGGCCATAGGCGCGCTCGGTATGCTCTCTAAGTTAGACTCCTATGTGTCTACATATCTCCCTGCCGAGGGTGGCTCCCTTACAGAGGGCATCATCGGCACACCTCGCTTTATAAACCCACTCCTCGCACTCACAGACTCAGACAGAGACCTTGTAATGCTCACCTTCTCTGGCCTTATGCGTGCAACAACTGCAGGCGAGTTAGTGCCAGATATAGCAGAAAGTTACGAAATAAGTGAGGATGGTACACAATATACATTTATACTTAAAAAAGGTCTAACCTTTCATGATGGCAAAGAAATTACAGCTGACGATGTAGTATTCACAATCGAGGCTGCACAAGACCCAGCACTTAAGAGCGTTAAGCGAGCAGATTGGGATGGAGTTATAGTAGAGAAGGTAAATGATTATGAAATAGTATTTACCCTTTCTAAGCCTTTTGCGCCGTTTCTTGAGAATACAACCTTAGGAATTTTACCCAAGCACCTGTGGGAGAATGTAAAGATTCAAGAGTTCTCCTTTAGCAACCTTAACAGCAAGCCTATAGGCTCAGGACCATATGTAGTAGACAAGATATCTTACGATAAGTCTGGTATACCGAAGAGCTACTCTATGAAGGCCTTTAAAAAATATGCACTGGGCAAGCCATATATAAAGGTTATAAATCTACTATTTTATAATAACAGAGAAAATCTACTAGCAATGTGGAAGAATGGAGTAATAGACTCCATATCGGGCATATCCATGCGAGACGAACAAGAAATGAAAGCTAAGATGGCAGAACCTCACAGAGCAACTTATCCTCGCATCTTTGCAGTATTTTTTAACCAAAGTAATGCCGCAATATTTGCAGATAAGCACGTTCGCACCGCATTAGATGAGAGCCTAGACAAACAACAAATAGTAAATGAAGTGATGGGAGGGTATGCTACTCCACTATCATCGGCCATACCACCATCTATGCTTGATATCACCTCAGTCAGCCCTGAGATTGCTCTGACCTCAGAATCTAGACTACAGATGGCCCGCGACACATTGAAGGACGGTGGATGGAAGTTTGTTGTAGAGGAAATAAAAGATGGAGAAGATGCAGTAGAAGGTGCAACAAAACAATGGAGAAAGAAAGATAAGGTGCTGGAGTTTAAGCTAGCTACTGCCAATACTCCAGAACTTAAGGAAGCTGCCACAATGGTAGTAGAAATGTGGAGAGAGCTCGGTGTTACTGTAAGATTAGACGTATTTGATGCTAATGAGCTAAATCAAAATGTGATAAGAGCACGCAATTATGATGCTTTGCTATTCGGAGAGGTGGAGGGTCGCTCCTTAGACTTATTTGCATTTTGGCACTCCTCACAAAGAGATGACCCAGGACTCAACATAGCAATATATGCCAACGCTAAGATGGACAAACTCTTGGAGGATGCCCGTACAGAACTAGACAAAAAGAAACGCAAAGAACTCTACACACAGATAAGTGAGATAATGAAGAGTGATGTACCAGCAGTCTTCTTATACTCACCAGACTTCATATATATATTACCACCTCGTATACATGGCATAGACTTAAGACTAGTAGCAACTCCTAGCGAGAGATTCGCAGAAGTACATAAATGGTACATAGAGACCTCTCGTGTATGGAACTTATTTGTAAAATAAACTAATAATAATTATGAACGAAAGAAAAACATCAACTAGCACAAAGCGTAGAACCTCGCATAGATCTGGATCACAACACAGACGAAGTACTCGACGTAGCACTACTAGAGTGCACTCGAGCGGACAAGGTGGTGCCGTAGCACCGCCGCGTGGTGTAGGCAGGCCAATGCGACGTAATAGTAGTACAACATCAAAAAAGAACGATCGGATACCACCACTCGCACCAGACACACTGCGCACTATATTTTTGGGTGGAGTAGAAGAAGTGGGACGTAACATGACTGCCATAGAGTTTAACGACGATATAATAGTAGTGGACTCTGGCTTTATGTTTGAAGATGCAGACAAACCCGGTATAGATTACATATTGCCCAATACAGAATATTTAGAAGATAGAAAAGATAAGGTACGCGCCATTATTATTACCCATGGTCACTTAGACCACATAGGTGCTATACCCTTTATAATAGATAGGATAGGTAACCCTCCTGTTTACACCCAAAAGCTCACTGAAGTAATGATAAAGAAGCGCCAAACAGAATTCCCTCACCTGCCAGACATAGACCTGCGAGCAGTAGAAGGACACGAGACAATTAAAATTGGTAAGTTGTCTGTCTCTTTCTTTAACACCACACACACAATACCAGACTCTATGGGTGTAATTGTAAAGACACCATTTGGAGGAGTAGCTGTAACGGGTGACATAAAGCTAGACCACACAGATGGTGTAGTCTCTGAAGAAGAGGAGGAACACTTCAAAAATTTTAAAGATGAGAATATCTTGTTACTGATGATGGACTCCACCAACACATGGAAGCCAGGTTGGTCTATACCAGAGTGGAAGGTGTTTGAAACATTTGAGAAAATAGTTAAAGAAACAAATAACCGCCTGATTATAGGCACCTTCGCCTCACACTTAGAGCGTATTATAAAAATAATAGAAATGGCAGAGAAAAGTGGTAAGAAAGTAATCCTTGAGGGTCGCAGCATGAAGAACAATTTAGGGATAGCACAAGAGCTCGGCCTACTAAAAACTAAAAAGGATACAATTATACCTATAGAAGCTATGGCGGATTACCCAGATAGTAGGATTGTGATCCTCTCTACTGGTGCACAGGGTGAGGAATTTGCAGCACTTACAAGAATCGCAAACAAAACCCACAAATACATCAAACTCAAGGAGACAGACACAATTGCCCTCTCCTCCTCTGTTATACCAGGTAACGAGATAGCGGTGCAAAGGTTGCGTGACACACTCTCGCGCCAGTGTCGTAACATAATAACGTGGCAGACGAGTGACGTACACGCCAGTGGACACGGAAACGCAGAGGAGGCCAAATGGATACAAAAGAAAATAAATCCAAAGTTCTTTGTACCACACCATGGATTCCACTTTATGCTCCAAGCCAATGCAGACCTGGCTCAGTCAATAGGTGTTAAAAAGGAGAATACCGCACTGCCAGACAACGGAAGCATCATTGAGATTCGTAATAAAGGCACAGAGCTTGTAAAGCTTAAAGAGAAGGCGCCTCACGCTACACGTATTGTAGAGGGCTTCCACGTGCGAGACATACAGGAGGTCGTAATAAATGACCGCAAAGCTCTGGCTCAAGACGGTATGTTCGTAGTGGTAGCTACTGTAAATATGCGCTCTGGTAAGCTCCGTAAGTCTCCAGACATAATCTCGCGAGGATTTGTGTATCTGCGTGAGTCTCGTGACCTACTAGACCAAGCCCGTCTAATAGTAAAGCGGGTTGTAGAGAAGGCATTTGCCCGCTCTAAAAATGTAAATATAGATGACGTTAAGAGTGAGCTGACTCGCGAGCTATCTCGATTTCTAGTGCAGCAAACTCACAAGAATCCTATCGTGATTCCTGTTATAGTTGGTGTGTAGTCATTTGTTAAATCATTATGGTTCTTGTATCAAAAAGACGTACACGTGTAAAATTAGCAGCAAAAACACGCTCCGTATTATATGCACTTAACTTTTTGTTTGCTCTCCAACTTGCTATAGTAGCCTACTACATGTCTAGCTTTATAGCCGCACGAGGTGTGCCAGAGGCGCTTGTGGGAATAGTCTATGCTGCGGGCGCAATATCCGGTGCAGTTGCTTTAATAATATCACCTCACTTACTCAAACGTTTTGGTAATTACTCACTATTAATTACATTGGCACTCATAAACGCAGTGGCATTTGCTATATTGGGGCTAACAACTAACTGGTGGTTTCTTTTTATTCCGTTTGCACTCTCATTTGCCGTACCTTATATGATCGGCTTCTCGTTAGATATATTCTTAGAGAATAACACCGTAGGAGAAAAAGAAACTGGTGGAATCAGGGCTATATTTATCACAATGGCCAACTTGGCATTTGTTATTGCACCAGCAATTGGAGGTTATCTTGTAGCAAACGATAACTTCAGTACATTATTTCTTGTATCTGCATCTCTTATGATCCCCTTCGCTATACTATCATTTACTCGCTTACCCTATAAAGACAAAAGGGATTACAAAATACCAACACTTCGTGCCATACGATACACAATGAAGCGTAGCAAAAATATGCGTAACATCTTTGCTGTTAATTTTCTGTTACGTATTTTCTACTCTGTAATGGTTGTTTACGCACCCATTTATATGCACACGCATATCGGGCTCACGTTTCCTCAAATCGGCATGTTATCATCCATTATGCTCCTCGCATTTGTGATTATAGAGATCCCTCTCGGACGTATCGGAGACTCATGGCTAGGAGAAAAGGAGATACTGGCTGCAGGCTTTGTTATACTTTCGCTCTCTACTATTGCTGTTGCATTTGTATCTACCTCTACCCTATGGGTGTGGGGTGTGCTCTTATTTATAACTCGTGTTGGCGCAGCAATGGTAGATATAATGAACGAGAGTTACTTCTTCAAGCAGATTGATGGAGAAGATTCGGATGATGTGAGTGCCTTCCGAGCGATGTCTCCATTTGCATATACGATTGGGCCGATATTGTCGGTAATTGTGCTCATGATCTTCCCACTCTGGGTGTTGTTTATCTTTACGGGGGTAGTTCTCACTTCTGGAATATTTCTTGCCCTTGGCATAAAAGATACAAAATAATTACTGTACTTTATATATTACATCTTTACGCTCTACCACCACACTCCACTCACGAATGCGAGCCTGCTTGTAGAGTTGTGAGTTAGGGTTAAAGCATATTGGCCGCTCTACCATCTCTAACATAGAGACATCCGACTCTGTATCCCCTACTCCTATAGAGCCATTAAGTGTTAAGTTCTCTTTCTCTACAGCTCGTTTTACAATATTTGCCTTGTTAAAAATCAGGTGCTTATCTGCTACCTCACCGGTAAATCTGTCTTCGGCTCCCAGTTCAAAGACCATACCGTAAGACTTATCAAAACCGAGTGTAGGACAGAAGAAGTCCAAGATCGTCTTAGGAGAGTGCGATACTGCCAGTAAGTAGTATCCATCTTTTTTAAGATTTTTTACAAGTTGTCGTGTATATCTGTATGTGTGTTTTGCTTGGTTCTCTACCACCCTCTTGGATAACTCAGCAAAGTCTCCATAGTGGACCCCTTTAATATTCTTATAAAAAGCTTGCACCATTGCCTCTATATACTCACTATAGCCACCCTCTCTGTTTTGCCATTCTTCGTACTGCTCCTCATACTTTTTCTTAACACTCTTAGGAAATACTCCTTCGAGCACCATTAAGTTTACTAGTTGTATAAAAAGGCTGGAGCGAAATATTGTGCCATCTACATCAAATACTGCTAACTTTTGCTCTTGTACACTCATCACTTACATGATACCACTAATCCCAAGGTATTGCTTTTTGTCTATTAAATGAGATTATGTAAGTATATGAATGCATTTGAAAAAC
>CAZWKW010000032.1:0-6750 GCA_964634115.1 uncultured Candidatus Saccharibacteria bacterium
GTTAGTCTGGTATAAAAAAACAAGAGCGACATCTTCATTTTTTTATTGTAAAATACTTACATGAATATGAAAATAATAATCATATTAATTGTAATGTTGCTAATAATTGCAGTCATCCCTAATCCCACAAGAATAATTTCCATAGGTGATCTACCTGATAAAATTCAACCTTATTTTAATACCACAGAACAACCCCAGCAACTTTCTGAAACTGATAGGATATCTACATCACAACCACCCTTAATCTTAGGTACAGCTCCACCACATTCTGACTCTGCAAAAACAATCCTTGGTACCAATCTATTTTCTAAAGAGGTCCATCCCGAACCATCTTTGAAACCAACTGACGGTTTTATCTATGATAATTTCACGAAGATTATAGCACCAGGTACTAGAAAAAAGATGTATCAAGCTATTACAACAATGTTTCCGAGTATAAATACAGACCCTGTTACTGCAACAAGTTCAGTGAGAAATACCCCACCAATTATGGTTAACATACCATTTTGGTCTGGTGATGATTCTCCGCGTACGTCAGGATTAGGTACTGTAGTATTTAATTCTCCTATAGACTCAATCATTAAAGCTATGTCTGATCGTGGCATTTTAAAAGAGCATATAGGTTCGGGTGCATATATACCATTGAGTAGATTTTATACATCAGTTGACGATGTTATAAGTGACCTCAACATTGACACGGATATAATACAAACATGCAACATGCGAATGCGTGATTTTAGAGATGAAAAATATGGAGGGTATTGGAAAAATGTCGCTGATGAATACTATAACAGTGGTGGAAAGCTGCATTCAGGACTTTGCCTAGATTTGTCTGATAGTCTGGATTGGCTTGTGTTACAAGTTGCCATCCAAAATAATGATAATGTCATAATACCATCAACAGGTAAGGATTATGTTGTCAATCAATCATTATTTATACCAAGTAATCGTAGGATAGAGTGGCAAGTACCTTATTCTTTTGTTCGTTTTCATGATCAATTTGGTGCGGAGGGAAATGGCAGTGGAGCACTTGGCGGTATGTTTGCTGCACAAAACGCTTACTCTGGAAACCCTACATTATTAAAGGAGATGGTTCAGAATATTGAAATGATTAATCCTCATATTGACGCTGGAAGTGCTCAAGGTTTTACTGGAGAAAATGCTCTTGGATTTGCCAGAGGAGTAAGGGATATTACTATTTCCGGAGGTGTGATACGTAATGTAAGATTTGATTTGAAAAGACAGGGAGGAAAGGCCATCCAGTGCGAACAAGGCTGTGAAGACCTTAAGATCAATGACATTCTGATAAAAAATGCTACCTTTGGTATTTCGTCTGGTGTGCATGATAACAACCAAGGATATATAATTGATCCTGGTATGTATCAATCCGAATTGTATGCCACTAATATTCGTATGGAGAACGTGGATATACCCTTTTTCTTTTTCAATAGTTATCCAGCTGATGAAATACCAGACTATTCTTCTTTGCAAGAATTTATGCAATTTGCGAATACCCATAAAGCTATGAACCAGAAGGTCATTGTGGATGGATTTACTATTATTAACAGCGGCAGTTTACTCCAAACTGATATTATTAATGGAACCGATTCATACCTAGGCATATCAGCTTGCCCTATAGACGAAGTGTACTTACGCACGTATCACACCGGTTCGCAGTTTTACCCGCCCGATGCATCTGGTATATTTGGTTTTCATGGTGGCAGAAATATAGATATTAAAAATGGGACTATTACAATAGATGGGTCGTATGGTCCAGTCGGTGGGTTGCTTAAAGGCTCATTCTTAGCCAATGTGTCTATTAAAAATGTTTCCGTAAATGGTAATATTCATGCTTTATTCAACCACACCTCTGGTATTAATGGGGTAACGTCTCCAGCAAAGAAGTGGCACTCAAAGAATATATTTGCTGAAAATATAATACTGAACGGAAAAGCTGATTACATAATAAAAATGCCGGCACCAACGTTTAGGAATAATAAGATGCCGTGCGGAAGCAAGATTGATAACTCAGAAAATATAAGTCGTGTTAAATATTTAGACGTGGGTTTTGAACAAGCTGAAAGATTTATAAATGATTTTATATGGGAGATACCGAAGAGTAATTTTTTGGAGGTTAGTTTATATAACACAATAACAAAAGAAAAGTATTCAATTGATAACCTGTATGGTACTAAATCGTGTTCTATTTTTGGTGGTACACTTGCCCATGGTGACACACTAATAAAATATTCACGTACAAAACCAATAGAAGGTACGATGTGCAGTAGTTTTAGACATGAGTTTTCATGTAGTAATGGAATTCTTTCGAGCGAACCTGTGGGTAATTATTACGATAATTGTAATGACGGTACTAAATCGTGTTCTATTTTTGGTGGTACACTTGCCCATGGTGACACACTAATAAAATATTCACGTACAAAACCAATAGAAGGTACGATGTGCAGTAGTTTTAGACATGAGTTTTCATGTAGTAATGGAATTCTTTCAGAAGAGCCAGTTGGTAATTACTATGATATGTGTAGTGAGTAATTTTAATAACTATTTTGTTGACCAAGATGAAACCAAACGACTTCACAAGAGCTGCCAGTTAAATACACACAATCTCCGCCAGTCCAACCACATTTAGCATAGCCATTTTGACACGTTGTCCCATCTGGATAACCAGCATTTTGTTTCAAAAATGAACTTTCTAAGGCTGTGCGTAAGTTGTATGAGCCACCCAATGTTGTGGAATATGCATACTGATAGTCATTACCCCACTCTTTTGCCCCGTCGCCACCATACTTTGGGTCTGTTGGGATAGACGGTATATATTTTGGTACTAACTCGGATGCCAGACAATGACTCTGATCATCAATGTAGGTGTCATTTCCTGTTATTCCCGTACATGGCCATTGGTTGTTATTGTCGTCATAATATAACATTATGGCCATATTCAACTGTTTAAGATCAGATACTCTTCGTGCATCTCTTGCCTTTGCTCTGGCACTATTGAGTGAGGCAGTAATAATAGAAGATAACATGCCAATGATGGCAACAACAACTAAAAGTTCTATTAGTGTAAAACCGTGATTTTGTTTGGAGTAACTCATAACCGAGGTAAAGGTACTCCTATGGTACCTGCTATGAGCGACATAATGCCGTATACGGTAACTATTATAAGCATGCCCACAAAGCCCCACACCATATGATTTAGCCCTTTCTTACGTGCCTCTGTGTTATCTGATTGGGCCATAAAGACCACCAAGCCCCACATAAAGAGAAATGTCGCAGAGGCAAAAAGTAGCATGATTATTGGATTAATAATCAATGTTACCATTTTAGATACTAGAGTTTGTCCAGCGTTCATAATGTACCAAATTTATAAATTTGTGCTTAGCTTATCTGTAGTTTCTCTCTATAACATCCGGAATAATCGGTCTGCCCTGGTCCACCTTAAATGTAGACTGCAATACTCGGATAATACCCCAGATAGATACCATAACAAAGATAGCAACCAAGCCCATCATCATTATTTGTATACCCTGAGACTTCTTCTCTGCCACTTCGCCACTGAGTAGGTACATAACCAACCCCCAAAAGAATGCTATAACCGCGATAGCAAGCAGGATAGGTATAATTGCATTAATGATACCGCTAACCGTGCCCAGAGTGTGCTTAAGAGTTACTGCCGCTGCAACTGTAGGAAGTACCACAACAGCACCCGCTAAAGTTAGAGATGTAATAAATTTACGCATAAAAATAACAAATTAAATAAATAATAAAACTATGTCTATAATAGTACCAAGACCCTGCAAAGTAACAACAGGTGGGATTGTGGATAATTTATACAACAGAGCGTACGAGCAAAAGTACCACCAACACAATGGCGGCTACTACAATGGCAAGTGCCATTAGGTACTCACCACGTACTTTGTACACTTTCTTGTCTCCACTAAACATATAATACATAGAACCTGCAAAAAATATGATGGATGTAATCGCTACAATTATGGGTAATAAAAAGTATATAAATTCTACAAATGTCATAAGCCTTTCATAAGAGTTATTCGCAATATGTACAGGATACCCCAGATAGACACCATTACAAATATAATTAAAATGCCCCAGACTATTGTGTCTCGTAGCTTCTTGGTTTTTTCTGCTGTTTGCTCTCCCCATAGACTATCTGCAACATTCCAGAAGAATATGAGTACAGCAACGGCTATGAGAATCTTGGTCGCTTGATCTATAACTGGTAGTAGCATTTTGTCTACCATCTCTTTAAAGCTCTTTGGTGCGGCAAACGCCAGACTAGGCGAAACAGCAATAAGTGGAAGAATTACTAATAATCTTTTAAGCATATTTATTATCTTAGTTGAGCTATTGTACCCTTAATCATCATAGCCAAAGCCCAAGCTCCAAGGAAGAGCCCTACTCCTATGATTGTCCACATAAAGTTCTTCTTTGCCTTGGCAAGATCCTCTGGATTGCCCTGAGCAAAGACAAATTTAAATCCAGAGTACACTACAAAGAGCACAGCGATAGGAAAACCGACGTATACTACAGCCTGCAAAAAGCCCTCTACAAAGCCCTGTATAGAGTTAAATTTAAGTGGGTTGCAAAGCTCATCTTTTCTGCATGTACTTGCACTTACCATATTAGGTAGAGCAACACTAAGCACAAAGACTGTAAAGTACCTCAGAGCATTTAAAATATGTTGAAATATTTGTAAATTCATAGTTATTATTTAATCAGCTCACGCATCTCCCTATCGGCAAGAGACACTGCATCTGTAAAACGCAATCGCCCAGATATTACAGATTCTATCATAGAGCGAAAGATTTGGTCAGTCTTCTCTGGATACGGGTCTAGCCAGCCAGTGGCCCTGAGTGATGACTTGCGAAAGATCTCTTGCAGTACATCCTCTTGTTCTTTGGCAAGCACTCCCCTTCTTGGCGAGGACATACTATTCATACTGGCAAAGAAGTTAGATGCTAGAGGACCAGAAAGGAAGGAAGAGATGATTCTCGCTCCATACTGATTGGCGGATTGGCGTGGCATAGCTAGTGCATACATCTTACCTGTGGTTAAAACTCGTGCACCTTCTCCTGTGCGTATTTGTGGTAGCATTGCTATATCAAAGTTGAGGTTTGGATTACGTGCTTGTATATCCCGCACCTCGCTGGCGTATCCTATGTACATCGCCAACTTACCCTGAGAAAACATCTCTTTAGACTCCGGAAGTGAGCGATTCCACGTGTAGATTGTCTTAACCGGATTGGCAAATTCTGTAAAAGTTCTCACTGCAACCTGCGCTGGAGAGGCTCCACCCAGTGTGCCGTCTTGTGGAGCGAGAGCTGAGTATAGTTCTCCACCTTCTGTTTTGCCTATTATAGAGCCTCCTTTTTGCATGATTAGAGTTGTGATTATATCCTTGGCATTGGTAACATTATTGTATGTACCAAATGCTATGGTGGCCAGAGATATATTACCCTTGGAGTCTTTCTCGGTTATCTTCTCTGACATAAAGACTAGCTCGTCCCAGTACTCTGGTGGCTTGGCAAAGCTCTTAGCTGCAAAGATATCTCTATTCCAATACATCACTAATGGATCTACTGCAAATGGCACAGCAAGAATACCAGAGTCTAAAGATAGGAAGAGCTCTGCCTCGTCTATAAAAGTGTCCATATACTCACGCCTACTCATGCTATCGTAAGAGATCGGCAATATTTTGCCCCAATGACGCAAGATGTGTGCCTGATCTATAAAGAATAAGTCTGGGCCTCTGCCAGAGGCAAGTGCCTCTACTAGCTCTGATTGAAACTCGTCCTCACCAAACTGAGTATACTCTATAGCTCCTGCCATAGAGTCTACATCATTAAGTTGGGTTAGGTAGTCATCTACCATATCTTGATCAAATGTACCCCAAATGCGTACTGTACCTACCTCAGGATCACCACCCACATTACCAAGGCCTGCAAAGATAAAGACAGCAGCAACTATAAAGAAAGCAAACACCCCAAAGACAATCATCTGAAACACACTGTATTTATTACCTGTCATATTTAATTTTTATAATCTTTAGTAAGAATAATACCATAATGATGTGCTCCCGCAGCAAACTCCTCTTTTATAGAAAATCCAGCCTGCAACCCCAAATCTACTACCTGCTCTTTACTTACTACTTCTGTGGCTATCGGCCCCATACCTCCAAATGAGCCACTCCAGTCTATCACCACCAAAGTTCCTCCTGGCTTTAATACACGATACGCTTCGGACAAGAGGGATGGCTTATCCTCTATTTGAAAGATGGTGTTTGATATGAGCGCCAAGTCTAGCAATGAGTCGGTAAGCTTGGTGCCACCTTTACGCTCTATGTCTCCCCACACTACCTCAACGTTATCATAACCGCGCCTTGCAGCCTCATTTTTAATATTTTCTAGTAGGTCCTTCTGCACGTCTACCGCATATACCCTACCGGCGCTACCTACCATGTTGGCCATAGCAAGCACATAATGCCCAGCACCACTGCCGAGATCTGCAACCATCATCCCCTCCTCTAGGGCAAAGTGTTGGACATTTTGTAGTGGATTGGCAAAGTCAGACTGCCCACCACCCTCTGCAGAGCCATGCCGTGTTAGCTTCTCTCGCTCGTGCTCAAACTCTGTCGTAGCAGAAGTCTTCGGCACAGCATAGAGCCCCTTGGCCTTCTGGTCGTTTATGTTTAAATCACCCATTGGTTGCATA
>CAZWKW010000033.1:0-1674 GCA_964634115.1 uncultured Candidatus Saccharibacteria bacterium
AGATATTTTCGTGACTGTGCGATTGCCTCCAATCCTTCTTGCTTTTTTAAGGGGTCTAAGGGGTCCGACCCCTCAATATTATATAAAGTTTGTTCTAGTGAGTTTATAAGCTCTAGTGCTCCTGTCCTGTCTTTCTCTTTTGCCATCTTTGCAACTATATCCAATCGCTTTGCATAATCTGATTTTAAGAATCCTTCCGCATTTGCATTTACTCCGGACTCCGTCTCAGGTATTCGCAAGATTTGCACACGAGAGAGCAGTGTGGGGCGCAAAGTTTGTACACTAGGTAGTACCACGAAGAAGTGCGTACGCGCTGGCGGCTCTTCGAAAAGTTTAAGCAATGCGTCTTGTGCCTCTCTTGTCATATTTGGAGCGCTCCAGCATAGTACCTTGCGCTCGCCAAGTGGGCGCAGCTGTGCAAGGCGTGTCACTTCTCTACTATCTCCAATACCAAATGCTTCGTAATGCTTTATAAACACGTCAGGGTTGCCGAGTACGCTCATAGAGAGCTCACTCTCAAGAAAAGAGGCTACCTCCTCAAGCACATCTGCCTCACCCTCACAAATATATGCATGGAACAAATTATCTTTGTTTATATTAGCAAACATTGCTTACCTTTTAGTAATTATCGCCTTTTTATACAAATCTAAATGCTCCAGCGCAATGCCTGTACCCTTAGCCACACTATAGAGGGCATCGTCTGCCAGCTCTGCCTTAACACCGGTGCGGCGATATATAAGGTCTGTAAGACTACGTAGTTGGCTAGAGCCACCCGTTATAATAATACCATTGTCTATAATGTCAGCAGAGAGCTCTGGCGGAGTCTCTTGTAGTACATCGCGTATTGCCTTAATAATCTCACGCAACTCTCTACCAATGGCGTTAACTACCTCGTTTGTAGATACTTCTACACTCTTGGGCAAGCCAGTAAGGTAATCGCGCCCCTTTACCGTCATGCTTAGCTCCTCCTCTAGTGGCACTGCCGAGCCAATCTCTATCTTTACCGCTTCTGATGTCTTGTCGCCCACTGCTAAGTTAAAGTTCTTTTTTATATAATCTGCTATTGCGTGGTCTATGCGGTTACCAGCGCACTTTACCGAGGTACTTGCCACGATTCCACCAAGAGAGATTACTGCTACATCTGTAGTGCCGCCACCAATGTCTACTATCATATGACCCTGTGCCTTATGTATTGGTATACCTGCTCCTATGGCAGCGAGTATTGGCTCTTTAACCACCTGAGCCGTCTTGGCCCCTGCCTTAATAGCTGCCTCTATTACAGCTCTGCGCTCTGTGGAGGTAACGCCCGCTGGTACACTAATCATTACATCTGGTTTAAAGAAGTTGTACCACTTTAGTGCCTTCTTCATATAATACCGTAGCATGGCCTCTGTAACTCTGTAATCTGCTATTACTCCGTCCTTCATTGGTCTATATGCTGTTATATCGTCTGGTGTGCGTCCTATCATATCCTTGGCCTCGTTGCCTACGGCAAGTATCTTATTCTCTTGCAAAGACACTGCCACTACTGAGGGCTCGCGCAATACAACACCAAGCCCAGGTACAAATACGAGTGTATAAGTAGTGCCTAGGTCAATTCCTAATTTTGGTGTTAAAAAACTCATTCTGGCAGTATATAACACACTGTACAAATAGGCAAAATTATGGTAATTT
>CAZWKW010000033.1:1774-6533 GCA_964634115.1 uncultured Candidatus Saccharibacteria bacterium
TTTTTTATATTCACATTAGCTATTGCATTTTACATGTATCTAATGCACCATACTCCGCAATGACAAAACATAAAGGAACATACGTCATTCCACTTAAAAAGCGTGCGCGCACCGTGGGCTCGGTGGTGGCTGGTACGGCTGTAGCTATCGCCCTCTTTATATTTGCCAGCAACTTTGTAGTAGATGGAGAATTTATAATCCGTGGAGGCACCGTAGTTGTAGAAGGAGCTCCCAAAGGCACACAAGTACTTATAGACTCCACCCTACGTGGAGAAGTAAAAGAAGATAGTACATTAGTAATAAAAAAGATTGCACGTGGCGAGCACACACTCATAGCCACCAAGAGCGGCCACTGGCCATGGCTGCGTACTCTAGAGGTAACAGCTGGCCAGAAAGTACAAGTAACTCCCCTACTTATACCACAAGAGTTGGCAAGTAAAGTTGTAGACAGTGCTCCTGACACTACTCCACTACCAAGCAGAACTGCTCCAATAACACAGCAACAAATTATTATATGGGCTGATGGCAATGCTATTTACTCACAGTTAGGAGCGCAGCAAAAGCCGGTTGCAGTATTCACCTCCGAATATCCAGTACGTTCTCTAGCACTCTACCCAGGCCGCACTGATACACTACTTGTGGCTGCAGGTGACTTAATATTTGCACTAGATATAGAGGCTGGCGATACGCGCAACTTCTTACCAATGTACAAGAGCACAGCACCAGAGTTTGCAATAGATGCAGAAAGGGGTACTATTTTCATTAAGGACGGTAATCAAATTTTAGAATTACAACTGTGAGATCACCACACAAACAAATAGGCTACTTTGTAAGTGAGCTTCGCCGTAAGCGCGGACTCTCGCAAAAAACATTCGCCGAGATGCTTGGCACATCCACTAGTACAGTGGCACGCATGGAGGCCGGTGAGCAAAACATGAGCACCACCCAATTGGTAAAGATTAGCGAGGTACTCAACCACAATATACTTAGTCTTAAAGAAGGTATAGATTTTGAAATAGAGGGAGGAAAGAAGTTGCACGGCAGCATAGACACAAACACATCTAAAAATGGCGCACTACACCTTATGTGCGCCTCTCTTATAAATAAAGGAACAACAATCCTACATGCAGTACCCCGTATAGAAGAAATATTTAGAATGGTAGAGGTGTTTGAGAGTATTGGAGTAGATATAGAGTGGAGCAAGCGCAACACTTTGCGTATTGTACCACCAAAGTCATTTAAACTTGCAAGTATCAACGGCTCCTCTGCAAGCAGGATGCGCAGTGTGCTAATGATTATAGGCGCTATGGCACATCATAAAACTAAGTTCTCTCTGCCTCACGCAGGTGGTTGCGACATGGGTGAGCGCACCATTGCAGCACACAAGCATGTTCTTGAGGCGCTTGGAATTAAAATAAAGACTAAAGCTGATCACTACGAAATAACTCGTAAAAAGTTACACACAGCAGAAATTGTAATGTACGAGGCTAGTGATACAGCTACCACCAATGCACTGATAGCTGCTGCTCTTATACCAGGTACAACTGTAATAAAATACGCACCTCCCAACTACGAGGTGCAAGATGTATGCTTCTTCTTAGAGGCGCTTGGTGTACAAATAGATGGTATTGGCACCACTACTCTCACCGTACACGGTGTGGAAGAGATTAAGCAAGACATAACACACTACAACAGCGAGGATCCAATAGAGTCTATGATGTTTATATCTGCTGCAATAGTAACAAACTCTAAACTTAAAATTAAGCGTTGCCCTATAGACTTTTTAGAAGTAGAGCTACTTAAGCTCAAATACATGGGGCTCAAATTTAATACTGGTGATGTATACCTTGCTAAAAATGGTCGCGCTAAACTAGTGGATATTACCGTCTACCCTTCTACACTCGTTGCCAGCCCCACCAAAATCCATCCACTGCCGTACCCCGGATTAAATATAGACAACCTGCCCTTCTTTGTACCGATAGCTACCCAGGCCAAGGGTACAACACTTATACACGACTGGGTGTGGGAGAATAGAGCAATCTACTTTACAGAGCTCAACAAACTCGGAGCAGACATAGCTCTAGCCGACCCACACCGTGTGTTTATAACAGGTCCAAGACAATTGCACGCCGCACAAGTTGTGTGCCCACCGGCACTGCGTCCTGCTGTTATTGTGCTTATAGGCATGCTTGCTGCCAAAGGTACCTCGGTACTGCGCAATGTATACCCCATAGAGCGCGGCTACGAGCTCATCGCCGAGCGCCTCTCATCTATCGGAGCAGATATTAAGGTACTAAGGGATTTATAGCTCTGTGCTATAATCGCCGCATGTACATAGTTCATGTAATACCTATAACTCGACAGCTGGGAATTGACAGTTTGTCTTATTTTACATTCAAAGATATTCCTCTTGGCTCGGTTGTTAATGTGCCACTACGTAAGGCGCAGGTGCCAGCGCTCGTGTTACGTAAAGAGGACGCAGGCGCTATAAAGTCATTGCTGCGCACACAGACTTACTCTACTAAAAATATTAAAGACCCGCGGCCACGACAACTCCTAAGCAGCAGCTTTATAAAGGCGGCGCGCGACACAGCAGACTATTTTGCCGCACCCATAGGCTCCGTGCTTAACTCCTTCCTCCCTGCTGCGATTCTAAAAGATGATAAAGCCTCAGAAAGTAGCGACAATCCTACGCAATCAAACACGTCTAACTACGAGATACTCACAATACAATCTACCAAAGAGGAGCGCCTCGATGCATATAAAACCATTTTACGCGGTAGCCTTGCCCGTGGAGAGTCTGCCTTACTACTCGTACCTACAGTGCACGAGGCACTAAATTGTAAAAAACTTTACGAAAAGGGAATAGAAAAGTACGTCTTCACACTCCACAGTGGCCTCTCTGCCAAAGCCCAAAGAGAGACATGGCACAAGGCTATTAGCGAGGAGCACCCTGTACTAATAATAGCCACACGAGGGTTCCTCGGCATTCCACGTGCCAACATGGGAGTGTTTGTGGTGGAGGAGGAGGGTTCGCAAGTATATAGAGAAATTGCACGACCATTTATAGACTCACGAATACTTATAGACAAACTTGCTCAGCATATTGGAGCTAAGTTAATACTTGGTGATACTCTACTTAGTTCTGCTGTGCATAAGAAGTTACTAGATAATACTGCTACGGAGTTTGAGCGGCCAGCTAGACGCTTGCGCTCTGGCGCAAGGGTTGTACCAATAGACATGAGTGAGTACACACGTCAGGCAAAAGAGGAGAAGAAGCAGTACCCAGTGTTGTCTAGCGAGGCAGAAAATATTATCACCGAGTTAGATAAAGTCGCTGGGCGAGTATTTATACTTGCTGGCAGGCGAGGCGTAGCCTCACAAACAGTCTGCCAAGACTGTGGCACGTTGGTACTTTGTAGTAGGTGCCGTGCACCAATGGTCTTGCATGGTAGTGAGAGCGCGAGAACTTTTCTCTGCCACACATGTGGCGAGGCAGCAGAGGCAAAGACGGTATGTGCGCACTGTGGCGGCTGGAGATTAAAGCCACTTGGCATAGGTATAGAGAAGGTAGAAGAGCAAATAAAACTACTTACCAAGTGCAGAGTGCTACGCATAGACTCAGACACCACAAAAACTAAAAAGAAAATACAAAATATAATAACGGACTTCTACACAGCAGAGTCGGCGGTACTCTTAGGCACCACTATGGCCCTACCGTATCTACACACTAAGGTGCAAACATCTATAATAGCCTCGCTAGACTCTCTATTAGCTGTACCCGACTTTGCCGCAGAGGAACGAGCATTTAGAACAATCCTAACCCTTGCTGAGAAAACCTATAACGAAACACTGGTACAAACAAGAATGCCAGACAACGAAATGCTAGGTAACGCTAAAGAGGGCGCTATAGCCAAATTTGTAGAGCGGGAGCTCTCACTACGTCGTAAGTTTAAATACCCACCATATGCAACCTTTATTAAAATCTCTCTCACCGGCTCTAAGGAGTACACAGTGAGAGAAGTGAAGAAGCTCGTAAAGGTGTTAGAAGACTACAAGCCACGTGTATTTCGCGGATTTGAGCCAAAATATGGTGGTAAGTACACTCTGCACACACTTGTGCGCTTTACCCACAAGTGGCCAGATGGCAAATTACTTAACCTTCTACATTCCCTACCACCCTCCTTTGTGGTACAAATAACATAATGACTAAAATAATTACAGAGGATAACGCGGTATTGCACGAAGTTGCAACTGAAGTCCGCCAAGAGGAAATCAGGAGCAAACAAGTCTATAAAATCATTAGTGGTATGAAGGAGGCGCTAGCAAGTGAGCCTTATGGTGTAGCAATAGCGGCACCACAAATTGGAGAGAGTCTACGTATTTTTGTGGTGGCAGGTAAAGTGTTTAACGCGCCCGAAGGTGCAGACCGCGAAGAAACTAAAGCCGCGGAAGAAGATAAAAAAACTATGAAATGTAGTGATCAAACTTTTATAAACCCAAAGATAATTAAAAAATCTAAAAATAAAAAGGAGTTTGGTGAGGGGTGCCTCTCTGTACCGCATCTGTACGGTACAGTAGCACGCTATGAAAAGGCTACGATAAGTTACCTAGACGAAAGTGGAAACAAGCAAATACGCGGAGCATCAGGTTTTCTTGCGCAGATCTTCCAACACGAAATTGACCACCTAAATGGGATACTTTATACAGACAAGGCAAGTGAGATACATAAAGTAGATAAGGACTTTAATAAAATAGA
>CAZWKW010000034.1:0-1160 GCA_964634115.1 uncultured Candidatus Saccharibacteria bacterium
TGCAGGGGTGACAGGACTTGAACCTGCGACACCGGGCTTTGGAGGCCCGTGCTCTACCAGCTGAGCTACACCCCTAGTGCGAGGAATTGTACCATATAATCTTTTTACGCGACAAGGTCGGTACAAACTATTTCTTTGACTCTTTGTGTTCAGAGTGAGCTCTGCACCATTTACAGTACTTGTCTGTGACTATCTTTTTTATATCATCGCCCTTTTTACGCTTCTCAGACCAGTAATTTACATTTTTACACTTACTGCAGGCGAGTTTTATTAATCTATCTTGTGACATATTTAAATTTTGCTAAATATACAGTATTACACGGCTCTATGCAAGGGTTCGGAGATACCAGAGCTCTTGTTGCTACTCCACTCTTTTACCCCCTTACCCGTTAGAGACTTCATAAGAACGTCTACAGAGAGCCAGGCTACAAGTACGATTATAATACCTACTACTACGGCGGTAAATATACCATGTGCCTTCTTAACCTTGTCCATTGAGCCTCCGTCAGACATGTATAAGAATCCAGCATATGCGAACATAACAGCAGCCGCTATAATAGACAAATAAACAAGAAAGTTAAGTATATTACTACCGAGTTGTACCAAGTCTGACCACTGACAATCCGCACCACAATCAGGCAAGAGTCTCTGACCCATTACTCCAGTAGGCTCTGATAGCGGGCCTGCTAGTACCAGCATAGGAGTAAGTATTATGGTGGAGATAAATACTATAAGAAATAATTGCCGCATGCGTAAATACTAGCACAGTAAGCTTACTGTATTGTCTAGTTATCCACTGTATTTGATTATTTATGAGATACAATTCTTTTACGAATAATTTGCTCAAGCATAGAGCGTATAGAGTTTCTCATTTTTACCAATTCTGGGTAGTTATAAAAGAAAACTATTTTTTGTTCCGCGACTGTTTGAATTTTTTCTGGCTTTTTCTTAAATATAAAAGAAGCAAAAGATTCTGCAATATCTTCTCCTGGGTTTGTGGCAGCGTAATCTGTTACGAAGGTGCTTGGATCTTTAGAGTAATTTTTGTTTGAGTCTTCAGTAAGAGGGTCAAATTTATTCTCCCAATACTTCTTATAAAAACTATTTAGATATGCGCCCTCCTTTACACAACCTTCATCAATAAAATAATTCTTACAGTT
>CAZWKW010000034.1:1260-6263 GCA_964634115.1 uncultured Candidatus Saccharibacteria bacterium
GTGCGCCGGGTTGGATTTGAACCAACGTAGGGAAACCCGCAAGGTTTACAGCCTTGTGCAATTGACCACTCTGCCACCGACGCATCTTGTGTGATTTTAGCAAATTACACAGCAGTCGCAACTTTTGTTTTGGACTTTCTTTTTTTAGAGCCCATTTTTTTCTTAGTCTTAAAAACAAACTCTCCCTTCTTAACATCAACCTTAACTTCTCCACCGCGCAAAAGTCCTTCATCTATTATCATATTGGCTATAGGTGTTAGTATTTCTGTTTGTATTGTACGCTTAAGAGGGCGTGCGCCATATTGTGGGTTGTAACCAACCTTTGCAAGGTGCTCCAGAGCGTCTGGCGCTACAGAGAGTTTAATCCCCTTTTCTTTTAGTCTATTCTTTACAATTTCTATTTGTAATTTTACTATCTTCTTTACACTTGCGGGAGTTAGTATGTCAAATAATATTATCTCATCTAATCTATTGAGAAACTCAGGACGGAAGAAGTCTTTAAGAGTCTTCATCACTTTTTTCTTCGCTTGTATATATTGCGACTTATCTGTTTTCTCAGCAGAAAAGCCGAAGTCAGACATTTTATCTATATGCTCAGAGCCAAGATTACTCGTCATTATTATTATAGAGTTCTTAAAGTTTACCTTGCGCCCCTTAGCATCTGTTAAGTGTCCGCTATCTAGAACTTGCAAGAGAATATTAAACACCTCAGGGTGAGCCTTTTCCACTTCGTCAAAGAGTATTACTGAGTATGGTCTGTGGCGTACCTTCTCTGTGAGAGAGCCACCCTCCTCATGCCCTACATAGCCAGGAGGAGAACCAACCATCTTAGACACACTGTGCTTCTCCATAAACTCAGACATATCTACTCGTATAAGTGCTTCCTCATCGTCAAACATAAATTCAGCGAGTGCCTTAGTGAGCTCTGTCTTGCCCACACCAGTAGGACCAAGAAAGAGGAAGGAGCCGATAGGTCGTGCCGGGTCTGCAATCCCAACACGAGAACGTTTAATTGCATCAGAGACCCTTTGTATTGCATTGTCTTGGCCTACGAGACGCTTTTTTAAGGTCTCTTCCATGCGCGAGAGCTTCTTAGCCTCCTCCTCGAGCATGCGAGCAACAGGCACACCTGTCCACCTGCTTACCACATCTGCTATATCTTCTTCTGTAACCTCTTCTCTAAGTATTCTGCGAACGGTCTGTATTTTTTTGAGCTGATTTACCTTCTCTTTTAGTTCGCTCTCTACTGCTGGGATTTGCCCATGACGGATAGTTGCAGCTTTTGTAATATCTGCTACAGCCTCTGCTGCATCTGCCTCTTGACGCAATTCTTCCAACTTTGTCTTAAGATCTTTTATCGAGGTCAGTATTTTTTTCTCATTTTGCCATTTTATTTCTAGCTCTGAGGTTTTTTCTTTTAGGTTTGCTATTTCTTTTTCTATTTTTGTGATTCTATTTTTTGCCGTCTTTTTACCTTCTTTAGCTTCTGTACTTAGTGCCTCGCGCTCTATCTCCAAGCGCATAATCTTACGATCTGCCTCTTCTAGCTCTTGTGGCTTATTTTCTAAAGAAATTTTTAGTGCAGAGGCTGCCTCGTCTATAAGGTCTACTGCCTTGTCTGGTAAGTATCTATCTGTTACGTATCTACTAGATAAACTTACAGATGCAAGGATAGCATCGTCTGTAATGCGCACTCCGTGATAGAGCTCGTACTTTTCTTTAAGTCCACGCATTATGGCCACTGCATCCTCTATGCTCGGCTCTAACACATGCACAGGTTGGAAGCGGCGTGTAAGAGCAGGATCACGCTCTACATGCCGTTGATACTCATTTAGAGTTGTGGCACCTATTACTCGCATCTCTCCTCTAGCAAGTGCTGGCTTGAGCATGTTACTAGCGTCCATAGAGCCCTCGGCGCTACCCGCACCAATAATAGTGTGTATCTCGTCTATAAAAAGGATTATTTTACCTTCTGAGCGCTCTATCTCCTTCATTATTGCTTTAAGGCGCTCCTCAAACTCTCCCCGAAATTTGGTACCGGCAATAAGTAAGCCAAGGTCTAAAGATACTAACTCCTTATTTTTTAAAGATTCTGGTACATCTCCTACCGCCATCTTTTGTGCCAATCCCTCTGCAATTGCAGTTTTTCCCACTCCTGCCTCTCCTATTAGGATTGGATTATTTTTAGTGCGACGGGAGAGTATCTGGATTACTCTGCTAATTTCTGTCTCGCGACCTATTACCGGGTCTAACTTATTCTCACGTGCCATGTCTGTAAGACTTCTGGTAAAGCGCGCTAGCGCCCTATTTTGCTTACTTGGTGTAACGTCTTTTATTTTGCCCTCCTTTATATCTGAGTAAATTCTTGCTACTGCCTCACGATCTATCTCAAAGCGGTTTATAACCTCACGTGCCTGACCTGGGCTGTCTAGTATCGCAAGGAAAAGGTGTTCTGTAGAAACAATCTTATCACCAAAGCTACCTGCCACCTGTACGGCGGTTGTTTGTATTATTTGAGCAAGTTCTTGTGTAAGGTAGATCTGCATAGATGGGGCCATGGTGGCACCCACGTTGCCATTCTCTAGAGAGTCAAATACTGTCTCGGAGAAATGCACTGTATCTATCTCTAAACGCTCAAGTATAGATACAAGCAGGCTCTCATCTTGTAGTAAAAGTGCTGCAAGCAAGTGTAGTGGATTAACGTGGCTTTGCCCGCGCTCTATTGCTATTTGATGTGCCTTGTGCACAGCCTCCTTGGCTTTTGTTGTAAAGTTTTGAAATGGCATAATTTATGTAGCCACATTATTACAAGATGTAGCTACAAAGTCAATACGAACGTACTACTTATTCCGTAGTAGTATCGGCCTGCTCTTTGTTTAAAGCTCCTGCGGCGGCAGCTTGCTGGGTCTCATTTGTTGTTGTAGCACTGGAAGTTTCTCCGCCACTCTCTTCGCCACTCTCTGGAGCTTTAAGTAACGCAAGTATGCTGCGTGCAGGCACAAACCAGCTACCACCACTCTCTCTGCTAGCTGCAGTGCTAATACCTACCACATTGCCGTCTATGTTTATCAAGATTGCACCTGGTAAAATACCATCGGAGTCTAAGTTAGTAGCAAATGAGTCTGTACCCAACTCTGTTACCAGGCCCTGAGCTACCGTTATCTTATCTAAGCCAGAGAGGAGGACCGCACTACTGCCAAGCTTTGTGCGAGAGGCGGATATACTCGCAGGTCGTGGCACTGTAGTAGTATCTGTAAGCTCAAGTAGTGCTATCTGCTTTGTACTGCTGGTACGCAGCACTGTTGCGCTGTACTCACTACTTTGCGAATGAACGGCATATTCGGTATTATCTGTTATTTTTGATGCGTCTGTAGCTACCACTCCACCAGCGGAGATTACTACGCCAAGCGCTACAAATTCTGGTGCTTCGCCAAGTGTGTAAATACGCACAACACTTGGAGTGTTAAGTTCTACTGCAGTAGCTATAAGGTCAGAGTCTGAGACTATCACTGTTTTTTCTTTGGTTATTATTTTTGTTTGGATTTCTGGAGGCGCTACCTTCTCTATCGTACGCTCTACTGTCTTTTGTATCACGCGGGTTACATCTGCCGGAGCTTGCTCCATAAGAGACACGGTAACTATACCTGTAGCAATAGATGTAACAAAGCTTACGAGTAACGTTAGCAAGACCACTTGTGATTTGTTTAGTTCTTCAATTTCCATAGGCTATATACTACTACACTTTTGCGTAGCGCGAAATACTTAAAATTATCCCAACAGAGAAAAGGCTAACAGCAAGAGCCGTACCTCCTTGGCTAATAAATGGTAATGGCAAACCAGTAAGTGGTGCAAGCCCCAGCATGGCAGCAATATTTAAAATAGCTTGGATGATTATTAACAAAGAAAGTCCAAGTACAGCAAGAGCACCGAAGTAGTCTGGAGCACGCCGCGCAATACGAAAGCACCTCTGAGCAAACCATAAAAATAGTAGGAGCATTGATGTAGCCCCTAAAAACCCAAATTCCTCACTAAATACAGCAAAGATAGAGTCACTGGTGGGCTCTGGTAAATAATTAAATTTTTGTACACTCTGGCCAAACCCGCGACCAAGTGCACCACCAGAGCCAACTGCAAGGAGTGATTGTTTAATTTGGTATCCACTAGTTTGCTGTGAGTCCCATGGATTTATAAATGTTAGCAATCTATCTAACACATATGGCCTGGCAAAGGCCAGTACGGCTATCCCGATTACCCCTGCAATTACAAGAATGGCTATGTCACGCCAGCGTGCCCCAACTGTAAAAAACATAGCTATAACCGCTGCGGCAATTACAACCACGGTACCTGTGTCTGGTTGTGCCAATAGTACAGCACTTGTAATACCGAGTATAAGCACCACACCTGCTAGCCCACCCCACCCAGTGGTGAGGACTCTAAACCTAGCAGAAAGGAATGCCGCTGTAAAAAGTATGGTAGCAACCTTCAATATTTCTGCTGGCTGGAAAGAGATCCCTAATATGTGTATCCAGCGTGTGGCACCTCCAGAGCTATAACCAAGACCGGGAACAAAGACCGCGAGAGTAAGCAAAAGGGCAATTATAAAGAAGGGTAGAGCCAAGCGCTTCCACAACCTATAGTGAATTTTACTGGCTACAAAGAGTGCTAGAGTACCAACACCAACGCCAAGTACTAGTTGGCTAGTTGCCGCAGCCTTAAAGGTTGCTCCTCCGCGAGTAAGAAGACCCAATGAGGCTGAAATAAAAATAAAAAAGCCAGATAACATAAGCAAGCCCACTATGAGTAGTAGTTGCCTATCTACCTTTTTATTAGAACTTATCTTAAACATTGCTCAGACTAGGAGTTAATTAATTAGAATCTGTACTTGTAGCTGTAGTAGCAGTATCTGCAGTACTAGTTGCTACATCGGGTGTACTTGTAGCAACAGGCATGGTAGTTGTTGCAGTGCTAGTTGCCTGTACTGAGCTTGTCGAAGTGGCCGTCGT
>CAZWKW010000035.1:0-6235 GCA_964634115.1 uncultured Candidatus Saccharibacteria bacterium
CCAGCTCCACCCCACTTTGCCATAAAACCGAAGCTTTTTTTAGAAATTTTATCAGCAATATCAGTACCCATTAATGAGAGATCTGATGATATTCTTACAGAAGCGTAGAAGAGTCCGAGAATAATCACTATATTAATTAGTCCACCAAGGGCACCTAGATTTCCATTTATTGCATCTACCAGAGACTTGCCATCGCCATTGAGATTTTCTGTTATTGTGAGTGTGGCCCATAGCATCATCATAAGCAGCGGGGCAAAGAGTGCATTTTTGAGTAATAAAGACCACCAGGTTTTCCAATGTTTCTCCATCTGAGGTACCATAAATGCTGCAAATGCTAGTGGAGAGGTAACCATTAAAAATATAAACGTAAGTGCTCTAGAGAATAGTAATATAACAGCATATAAAAATATTGATGCTACAGCAGCAAGAAACAGAGATGTGAAAATTGCATACGCTAACAACTTGGTAATCCCCTGGGACGTTGCACTGATAGTGTCGGTAAGAAATGATTGATTTGCCCATGTTGATGATATTCCGACTTTTCCCATAAAGGCTTCTGCTATTTCTTTATTATTGCTATCGGCGATCAGTGTCTCGTAAAATTGTATAGCAGTAATATTAGATACATCTATTATCACCTTGGTGAAGAATAAGCTGAAGTTTATAAGTACGGCAATAACAAGTACACGCGCAGCAAACTTCGGCGCATCGAAGTTAGAGACATTGAGCATGACATTAAAGGCTATATATACAAAAACCCCAATAAGTACTATGTTCGCTATGTCACGAAACATTACCCATACCACGTTTATTCCCTCCTGTATTGGTCCACCAAGCTCTTTTGAGTATTCTATTATTGTGTAGGATATAGCAAAGTCAAAGAGAGTACCTGCGAAAGTAGTAAGTATAGCCATTAAGGATGTTACTATTGCAACAACAGGAGTTAACAGAGCCCCAATCGTCCATCCTGCTGCCACATCTGCAGCCCCAAAAACCCAACCCAAAAGGCCTTCGGCATGAGTTATGCCGGCAGGAATGAGTAGTACTAATAGTAGCAAAAGCAGTGAGCCGGCGAAGAGTATTTTTTGGCGGTGTATCTGTAAACTAATTTTCATCCCGTTAGAAATTATTCTAATAAATACCTTAATGTTCTTAAAACTCCATCCACTACCCGTCAATTTATTTCTAACGGGATTCATATTATTTTATGTAGTTTCTCCAATCGCTTTGTATTTTCGCAGTGCTGCACCAGCCACCTGTTTTTGTCCAATCATCTCTTGTTTGGTTGTGTAGTGCGGCTATTGCTGCAGTTTTATTCTTCATCTCCTCTGCAAATATAAAGGCAGCTTGGTCGGTGCGAGCATCATTTAATACTTGCTCAGCTGCGTTGATAGCTTCGTTCGTTTGCTCAGATGTCAATGTAGACTTGGCGTCCTGCAAGTCTTGTATTATTTTCTTAATACCACCAATATGCCCGTATAGGTCTCTTAGTACAGAGTACTTGGTACCAGGATTATTCTCTATCACAAGCTCTGTGTGATTTTTTCTCAGGTTTAATACTTTTTCTAGCTTAGCAACTGTACTTGTAGGACTCGTGGCAGTAATGGTAACGTCTGGTAAGTCATAAGAAAACTTATATACTGGTTGATTATTTTGTGATGATTTTGTAAAGCTGATATCACCAAGGGTCCTATAGGTAGAGCTAGCGGTCTCCTCCGCGTATGGTCGTATTATACCATCTGCCAAATCTTTCAAATCTTGTCCTGCCGATATATATTTATTATAGGTGCCACTTGCTATGGCATTCACTTGCCCAGTAGTCTGCCCACCAATATAATACTCAGTGGAGATTGTGTTACTGCCCCTTGCGTAACCCGACATACTCACTTTTTGTCTTGAGCTTTCAAATGTCTCTACAGCACCATAGTCGTACTCTCTAGATACGGTAACCGCACACCCTGTGGTTGTACCCATTGAGCTGAGACACAGCTCATTTTTTGTTGCCAGCTCTGCCTCAGCAACTATCTTATCTAAACATTGCAAGTCTGTACTACGTATAGAGTTTTTGGCTGTTAATATTGTGTTAGCAGCAGTCTCTAGTGATGTAAGTATTGTAGCCTCATTTTGCAGAGCAGAGTTTAAGGAGTTTAATGTAAGAGTTACCAGTTGTTCTCTACCGCGACCAAGAGATTCGTTTACTACAGAGTCCAAATAGGAATCTGTACCGGCGATACTTTGAGAGAGTCCAGAAAGGCCATTTGTATTAGCCAACATCTGTGTACCAATATTAGACATCAATAGTCCTATTATTTCGTCTATCTCATCAGCATTCTCTAATTGCCTCAATCCTGTACCAAGAAGTTGGGACGCATAACCTGCTATTAAGTAGCCAGGTGTTACTATTTTATCTATTGTTACAGTGGAGCCATCTGCTAGTGTAACGGTCTGTGCCTTCTTCACCGAGCGGAAGCCACTACCCCAGTTTAATTGCATCTTTTCGGTTTCAGCAGCTGCACGCAGGGCACTGTCAAAGTATCGCTGGGCCTCATTATATGCAAAGAGTGGATTACATGCCGGGTTTGATGTAAAGTTGTAAAAACCTTGTAACCCACCACATCCCTTTAGGTTACCATCTAAGCAGGCTTGTACTTTTGATGATTCTATTGGACATGTGTAAGATTCGTAAGGTCTACTCCTACGCTGCTCATAAGATTTTTGCAGAGCTGTTCTTATATCTTGTTTAAACGGTGCACTTATATTGTCGGTCTCTTTGCCCTCGTAAATTTGTTTTGCTCTAGGGTTTAAGATGCGCTCAGTAAAATGAGAGTCTATATTTTCAACAAACATTGGGCTACCATTAATACCTGTGTTTATAGTGTTAATACCCGTGCGCGTTGTTCGTGCTACCGCCGCCTCTTTAAAAGTATTTACAACACCGTCTAAGATACACTCTTTATATACAAGTATATTGGTATTAAGTGCTACTGCAGAGTCCCACACGGGCACATGGGCACCAGATGGAGTACGGCTACCCACAGAGCCAAACCCAGACGCATTACAACCCATTACTCCACGACGGGCAGCCTCAGAGCTGTCCTCTGGTACAAGAGCAACTATGCCTATGGCGATTATTATAAATAGTAATGTAATCTTTTTTTTCATTTTTATTTTACTCTAATTCAATACCGTGTCGCACGCTGAAGTAAATACGCAGATTGTCAAAAATATCTACTATTTTTTGCTCTTTTTCTAAAAAGTCTCGAATTTGTACAAAGGAGAGTACAGGGTCTCCATTTTCTCCTACCAGAGTATTACCCATATCTTCGAGGGTGTTTGCGAAAGATGAATAAGCGTTTACTAACTCTAGATGTGTTTGTACTACGTCACTTGGTACCGGTATAACTAGCAAATTTTTTGCTGTGGCTCTGTAGGCTGTTGCAGCTTCTGTAAGTTTGGCAAACTCTACCTCATCTTTATTTTCTACAGCTCTTGCATAGGTAGTAAGTTCGTACTCTGCAATTTGTATCACTGGTGCCATTGCCTTGTCTGATGCATTGCGGTAGTTGGTTACGTTTTTTATTGTTGGCTCTACCGTAGCTCTAATATCACTTACAGAATATTTCTCTATCATGTTCGATTCTCCAAAAGCATCGCCAGTTACATTGCTAATTACCTGAGCAAAAGAGGCTGGGTGGTAAGTATCGGATTGCTTTGCTTGCATGTAGGCGCTAAATATTCTGCGCACTGTACTGTCTGTTAGATTGTCGCTCTCCCCTGCCTTTGTAATTTGCTCTTGCGCAGCATTCTCTCTTTGAGTACGCAAGTCTTGTACCTCCTCACCGTCTGGTATACCGTCTCCATCGGAGTCCTTGCTCTTTGGGTTGGTACCTGCTAGCAGCTCCTCCCAATCTTTAAGTCCATCACCATCGGAATCTAGCGCTATAGCCTGTTTGCGCTCCGCCTCCCTTTCTATTTGTTGTGCTTTCTCAGTCTCTAGGCGTTTTGCTTCTGCCCTTTGATCTTTATCAACGTAGAATCCTGTATACCATAGAGAAAAGGCAATAGCCGCCACCCCCAAAGAAGCCGCCCAGATTATACGGTTGTTTATCTGTACCTTATGTTTTGGCACTTGTTTATTATATCAGTTAGAGAGCAAGAGCAGACACCAGAGCGGTGGATAAATAACTATTTGAACATAAATATGCTACCAGGTTCGGAACTTTTGAAGCGCACATCGCTAAACAAGAAGATATCTATAAGCTTTAGAGTAAACTTGGCTAAGTCCTCCGACTTCTTGTTGTATTCTATAGATTTTTTGTATATTTCTGTATCTGCTCTTGCCTCGGCAAGCTCTAGTAGTGCATTAGATATATCTGCTAGAGCATTTGATATTCCTTGGTTGATTTTGGTTACATCACTCGGAGCATTTAGCATACCTATATCTTTAGACAAGCTACTATAGGCATTTGCAAGACTTATTAGAGCTTCGCCTGCACCACTGTTGCTGCTGTTTTTAATAAAAGTATCTAATACCGCAAGCTGGTCGCTATGGGCAAGACGAAACGAGGTGAGTTCTGTTGCTAAGGCATTACCGTATTTACGCAGTTCTTCTGTGCCTGCCTTGGAAGTTACCTTTACAGCTCCACCGAGGTCTACTGTGCTTTCGCGGTATATTAGGCTATTTACATCGTCATCTGTTACAGAGCCTTGCCCGATAGTTTGCAGTTGCTCATTTATTCTGCTTAATATACCTCCCAAGTTTACCTCTTGTTCTTCTTTAGAATATGTTGTAGTAGAAATTGTCGATTCTGTAATGTTTGCAATTCGTGCGCTTGTTGCATGCTCTACTGTGTCTTGCCAAGAGTTTAAGAATGAGAACGTATCTTCTATAATATTATTTTGTGTAGTGTCGGCGTTTGAACCGTCTGGCGTAGCATTGTTAATATTGGGTTCTACAAATACGTTATTGGATTGCCATCTTGTGTCAGACATACTACGTACTTGTGGTACTTGTGCACGCGGAGCAAAATGATAAATCAAGGCACCTACACCGAGTGTTACTACGGCAACTAATAATACAGTAAAGTGCACTGCAAATTTCATGTAATGTATTATACTATATCTATGACTTTATTGCGGAAATATAAAAGTAGTACCTCTATTTTTGTACTTATAACTATTTTTGTAACTTCTATTACTCTATTCTATGCGCCAAAGGCAGAAGCTGGCATATTTGGTGGTGCTGCTGGTGCCGTAATACCGTGCTTTAATGCGGTAATCTGGACGAGCGTTAGTGCACCTCGCGGTGGGCAGTATATATGGGCACCCGGAGTAACACGTACCTACGAATATGGGCCACCGGCACACAGTGGACAATGGTTGCTGGGGCTTTATGGTGCTCCATACTTTTGTATTGTCTCTCCCTTACCTTTGATAATTTTCCCAGGGCTTCTTATGACAATGTTAGGGAGCTCACAATAAATTTCCATTTTTCCAGCGGTACATCCTCTGCTCTTATATTTTCTTCAATCTTTAAATCCCTAAATATTTTTAGCACTACTTCTTTTGGTACAAGTACAGACAGATTATTTACCAGTTTTTTACGCTTCTGGGAAAAGCCAGTCTTTACTACTTTAAAAAATTTCTCCTCGGTAATATCTGTAAAAAAGTCTTTAGAGATATCCTCTATAGTAAGTATTGCAGAGTCTACCTTAGGCTTTGGGTTGAAGAATCGTGCTTGCACTTTTGCTATATACTTCGGTACTCCGTACGCCTTCACAGAGAGAGATAAAATACTTTCCTTATTGTCTGAGGCAACTATACGTTGAGCCACTTCTTTTTGTACAAGTAGTGTCATTCTCATTGGATGGCTCGCAGAAGTTAAGAATCTCCTAATAATTTGCCCTGTTACATAGTACGGAATATTTGCCACCAGTTTGTAATTGTTTGCTATCGTATGTCGAACGGTAAGAGCATCTCCTTCTATGAGCTCTAGTTGCTTGCTCGCAATTTGCTCTACAAATCTTTGTTGCAGTATTGGTATTAGTTCTGGATCTTTTTCTATTGCTACCACATGTGCACCGGTCGCCAAGAGCTCCTGTGTGAGCATCCCCTTGCCCGGGCCAATCTCAAGTACAGTATCCTCCTTATCTACTTTTGCAGCTCGGACAATATCTCCTGCAATCTTGTGTGAGGTCAAAAAATTCTGCCCCAAACTTTTCTTAGCTCGTACCAT
>CAZWKW010000036.1:0-5060 GCA_964634115.1 uncultured Candidatus Saccharibacteria bacterium
ATACTCTGGGTTATTTTCACGAATCCAGTTGAAGAAGTTGATAGACGCATTTACTGCGCCATAGGTGGCATAAGAAGGTGCACGCTCTAGCACCAGAGCAAAAGCAAAGCGCGGCTGCTCACTAGGCCAGAAGCCAATAACCCAAGAATTCTTAAACTCATTATTCTTCCCCACTTGCGCCGTACCTGTCTTTGCTGCAATTCTCATATCACCATAATTAAGTGCTGTAAGGGTACCCTCTGTAACCGCCATGCGCATACCCTCGCGTACTATTTGTAGATTTTTATCTTCTATACCTACTGTCCTACTTTGCACTGGAGAGTCACGCAAGATTTGTGGTGAGAGCAGGTCGCCACCATTGGCAAGTGCTGCAGTATACAGAGCCACCTGCAGCGGAGTTACCAACCAACCGTACTGCCCAATAGAGCTGTGGTAAGTATTACCCAATAACCAATCCTCGCCAAAGGTCTGCTTCTTCCACCTCCGTGTTGGCACATTACCCTCCTTCTCTCCCCATAGGGCTATGCCTGTCTTCTCTCCAAAGCCGAAGCGCTGTGCATATGCTGCCAACTTGTCTATACCCAGCCCCCTCTGTACACCTAGACCAAGATTGCTGGTGAGCCCACCCCCAACGGCATAAAAGTAAATATTAGAGGAGACGGCCAGTGCACGGCGCATATCCACCAAGCCATGTGCCTTCCAATCTAAGAAGCGTGACGGCAAGCTTGGATTATAGGGATTAGGAATTATAAGTGCGCCACTGGAATAAATTTGCTTCCACTGACTTATAATCCCCTCGGCAAGAGCCGCGGCGGCAACGTAGGGCTTCACAATAGAGCCCGGTGCATAGGTGGCCCCGATAGTTCTGTTTAAAAATGGTTTGCCAACATTCTTTGCATATGATTGTATCAGCTCTGCATCTTCTCCGTCGCTCATTACATTAGGGTTAAACTCTGGATAGCTGGTAAGAACTATAACTTCTCCTGTACTTACGTCTACAACTACCCCTGCCCCACCCATATAACCGGCATTCATAGAGCTTTCTTTGAGAGCATTGTTCATCGCCTCTTGCAAATTAGAGTCTACGGAGAGTGTTATATTTTGCCCTGGTATTGCCTTACGTAATAAATTTTTAGACTGCTCGTTACCTGCCGCATCCACCTCCGATATCTGTAAGCCATTCTCTCCTGCCAGAAGGTCGTCAAAGCTGCGCTCCACACCACTCTTGCCTACGTACTCCTTTCTCCACCAGTTGCCACCCGTGTCCTTTTGCGGGTATCCTACAAATCCAAGTATATGAGCAAGTCCAGTCTGTTCTGTGTACACTCGCTTGGGCATATCCTCTCCAGGCATATTCCACACCAACTCGCGACCTGTGCGATCGTACACCACTCCACGCTCTGCAAAGAGCAATACATGCTCTAAAGAGTTGCGCTCAGAGAGTATGGAGAACTTAGCACCTTGTACAATTTGTAAATCCCAAGTTCTGTATAAGAATCCTAGTGCCACTAAGATGAAGAAAACTCCAACGGCAATACTAGCACTGCGAGTAATGGGCTGTGCCACACGCCCCTCAAATTGGTCTGTATCAAAGGCAGGCAAGTTAAATGCGTCTAATAAGACTTCGTCTGGGTCTATTGTACTAACACCGCGCTTGCGCCGGCCAAAGAGTCTCCGTATTATATTTTGTACAAACATCTAGAACAGTTTACTGCGCAAAAATGCAAAAGCAAAGAATGCTAAGAGGGCAAAAGTGGTCCACACTGCAGGAAAGCCAAAAAGGCCTGCCGGTGTGGTATAAAGTAAATCCATAAGTACAGCACCAAGTACAACCTCCCAAGCTGTAAATGCGGCAAGTATGCAGAAGCCCAAGATGGCCACCACCCACCAATTACCAAACAGCACAAGAGCTAAGAAAATAATGGATAGAACGACTCTTAGTAATAAAAAGCTCTTCATATCTAATTACTCTACTAGCACTGTTTGTAACCCCTGTATATTAGCTGGTACGCGCGCCCTGAGTGTGGTGAGTGGGTTAGTCGGATCCTTCTCTACACTACCTACTATGGCTATTGCGCGCCCAAGTGCTGCCGAGGAGTATACAGCGTCCCCTACACTCACCTCTGTATCGCGTGGTACAGAAATTACAAAGTTACCACTACCCACCCCAACAGCTGTAGCCACTACTGGGCTCTCTGAGTCATTACCTATTACAACCTCTACTGAGCGCTCTGCTGCAGAAAAGAGACGTACTGTAGCAACACGTGAGGAGACAGAAGAGACATTGCCGAGTGCCACAGAGTGCGTGGTAAGGACAATAGACCCTACTTGCACTCTTTGGTTTGGATCTGTGCTGATGAGCAACGTACCATATGGCCTTACACCAACACCAGAAAATACTTGTACCAATGTACGGTCACCCTCTCCCTGTAAAAGAGTATTGGTATTAGCAAGAGAGAGTAATGTGCTATTTTGAGCGCGCAGGTACAGATTCTCATATTTTAAATCTTGCACCGCCTTAAGCTCGGCACGCAGAGAGTCTAGCTCCTTGGCCAGCCTTTGTTTTGTAGTAAAAGTGGATTTAAAGCTTTGCAATCTAAGTGACGCACTATCTCCAGCACTCCACAGTGGCGCCGCAATATTGCGCACAGAGCTACTAACTACACCACCCGTTTTGTAATTTATGGAAAATAGTATTACAAGAAGCGCCAAGACAGCAAGTACTGTAAATTTTTTCTTACTCTGTCGGTGAGAACTCATGGTCATGTGTAATTAACGCCTCTTTAAAACCTTTTGTATCGTCTAGTATGATACTGGTACCACGCACTACGGCGGTCAATGGGTCGCTGGCCACGCGCACCGGCACCCCAAGCTCGCGCTCAAGCAACTCTGCAAGCCCACGTATTAGTGCTCCACCACCTGTGAGGTATATACCGCGCTTCATAACATCAGATATAATCTCTGGCGGAGTGGTCTCTAGTACCTCCTTCACAGCATCCACAAGCATAGTAACAGATCCTAGAATGGCCTCACGAATATCGGAGTCTGTAATAATAACCTCACGAGGCAGCCCCGTTACAAGGTCGCGACCTCGCACTGCGGCCTCTAGAGTTTCGTCTTGTTCTATTACTGCACTGGCAAGTATTTTTATTTCTTCTGCAGACTTTTTACCTATTAAGATTTTAAATTCTCCTCTTATGTAGTTTATTATGTCATCGTTAAAGGTGTCTCCCGCTACACGTACATTGCGAGCATTTACCAAGCCTCCAAGCGAGACTATACCAATATCTGTTGTACCGCCGCCTATATCTACCACCATAGAGCCAGAAGGGCTCTGTACAGGCAACTTAATACCTACCGCCGCCGCCATTGGCTCCTCTACTATGTGTACATGGCGTGCTCCTGCATTGCGTGCGGCATCCTCCACTGCACGTACCTCTACGTTGGTAATACCTGAGGGCACACCTACCACCACACGCGGACCCAGTATCCTTGCTTTACCTTCTCCTGCCTTGTTAATCAAATAGTTAAGCATCTCTTCTGTAATCTCAAAATCAGAGATTACCCCGTCTACTACAGGTTGCACTGCCTCTATGTGCATTGGTGTACGTCCCAACATCTCCTTGGCGCTTTGCCCCACTGCCACCACTTGGCCTGTCTTGGTGTTCACTGCTACAATGGAGGGCTCGTTAATTACAATGCCTCTCCCCTTTACGTACACTAGTGTGTTGGCAGTACCCAAGTCTATACCAATGTCGTCAGACACTAACCCAAGTAGCCTAGTTTTAAGACCGTGTATCCAATTTTTGAATTTTTTAAGCATAATTCTCTACGAGTTCTTGTTCGTTTATCATCTTCGTTACGTCCTGAGCCCTGTCATAGAGCTCAATCTGGCCAGCTGCAATTGTCTTATCACTTATCACTGCTCTGTGTGGTATACCTATCAGGTCTGCATCTGCAAATTTTTCCCCCGGTCTTGCCTCACGGTCGTCGTAAAGTACCTCCACTCCTCTTGAGATAAGCTCATCGTAAAGTCTGTCTGCCTCTTTACGTGCCTCACCCTCTTGACCATCTAACACCACTAGGTGCAGTTTAAATGGAGCTACAGACTCAGGCCACACTATACCCTTCTTGTCTCCAAACTTCTCAACTATTACTCCCATAAGTCTTGTTGTGCCAATTCCGTAACATCCCATTATAGGATTTTTAACACCTCCGTCTTTTGTTTTATATGTTAATTTAAAGTCTTCGCCATATTTTCTTGACAAGTCAAAGATATTACCCACTTCCGAAGCCTTGGCACCTTCAAGTGTACCTTTGCCACACTTGGGACATTGTTCCCCTTTCTTTTTCTCAGCAACCTCTTCATTTGCACAGTGCGAACATTCATTACAGTAAAAAATATTATCTTCGCCTGCATCAGTTAAGACCATAAATTCGTAAGATATTTTTTTAGAGAAAGAGCCACCGTCAGCCTCTGTGGCCTTAGCCACTAGCCCGAGCCTCTCATAAACCTTAAAGTAAGACTCTTTTACAATTCCGTAAAACTTGTCGAAGTCTTCTTGAGTATCATGAAAGCTGTACATATCCTTCATCCCAAATTCACGCCCTCGCATAATACCGCTCTTAGCACGTAGTTCATCTCTATACTTCTGCCCAATCTGATACACCGCCAGCGGCAGATCCTTGTATGAACTAATATATTCTTTAGCTATTGGGGTTACTATCTCTTCTTCACTTTGACCTATTGCATATTCCTTACCAGTTCTACTCTCTACCTTAAAGAGTACGTCTATATTATCCCAGCCACCAGTTAGTTTCCAATTCTCACTCGGATGCAGAGTTGCCATCTGGATCTCTTGCCCGCCTATTGCATTCATCTCCTCGCGTATAATATCTTCAATCTTCTTAAGTACACGTAAGCCCAGTGGTAGGTACGAATATACCCCTGCCATTTCTTTGTGGATGTAGCCAGCACGTATAAGCAGTTGGGCATTCTTGGCAACCTCATCCTTGGGTGCCTCCTTGCGAGTTTTTGTAAAAAGTTGTGATTGCCTCAT
>CAZWKW010000036.1:5160-6221 GCA_964634115.1 uncultured Candidatus Saccharibacteria bacterium
ATGTCGTGGTACGTAACCGCGAGCATAAATACTATAAGTAGACCAAACCCTGCAATATTTAACCAAGTTGCAAATATATTTGGTATTTTACGTCGCGTTATTGCTTCTAAAATTACAAAAAGTAGCCTACCGCCATCCAGCGCCGGTAATGGTATAAGATTAATAATAGCTAAGTTAACAGATATAAATGCAACTATGTTAAGCAAATAGATAAGCCCAATCGCTGATGCATCTCCAACAATACCTACTATACCTACTGGCCCTGCCACCTGATTCCAATCCACACCTGTAGTAAACGCACTCTTTAGTATTGTCCACAAACCCTCCGTAACCATTATTAAGCTACCAATGGTAGCGTCTGCGCCGTGCCACACTGCCCTAGCAAATGTCATCTTCTCGTCGCTTACCAAGTTCATCGCAATACCTATGGCAGGAGTACCAGGAGAATCTTCAAGTATCCCATGTGCGGGTGTAATAGTTGCTACCTGCATATCTGTAGCCCCCAAGCTTGTATAAGTAAATTCTATAGACTCCCCACCTCGCTCTTGTATAAAGTATGCTACAGCAGATGGTGTAAGAGAGGTTGGAGCATCTTCTCCTACGCTCACACCAATGATTGTGTCTCCGGCTTTAAGTGTAGAGTTCTCTGCCGGAGTCGCAGGAAATACGGAGCTAATTATCAACCGTGTATCATATTTGGCAGCATCCTCCTCTGCCACAGGTGCTGGCGCACCCATCATGAACGTACCTGTAAACAGAATCCAAGCAAGGAGAGCATTAAACAACACACCACCTATTAGCACGGCCGACTGTACAAATGCACTTCTGTAAACTAAAGCACGCTTACGCTCGCTCTCTGATATCTCGCCACCGGTAGACTCTCCGAAGATGCGCACAAATCCACCAAACGGCAACCAGTTAATTGTGTACTCTGTCTCGCCGATTTTACCAAGTGTAAAGGCTCGTGGCGGGTATCCAATGCCAAACTCGTCTACACGCACCTTAAAAAATTTGGCAATAAGAAAGTGCCCAAGTTCATGAACAACTATCAACCCAACCAA
>CAZWKW010000037.1:0-6147 GCA_964634115.1 uncultured Candidatus Saccharibacteria bacterium
GTTGGAGTATTCTCAATAGCACTCACTACATCCATTCCATTTACAACCCTACCAAATACTGTGTGCTTGGGGTCTAGGAAGTTGTTGTCTGATACGTTTATAAAGAATTGGCTGCCGTTAGTATTAGGGCCCGAGTTTGCCATTGCTATTGTACCAACTGCGTTTACGTTGTTTGCGTGGATCTCATCTTCAAAAGAGTAGCCAGGGCCCCCTGTACCCCAACGTGCTGCCTGCGCATCATCCTTAGAGAGCGGGTCTCCACCCTGTATCATAAAGCCTTTAATAACGCGGTGGAATTTGGTGCCATCGTAAAATCCCTCACTTGCAAGCTTGGTAAAGTTAGCAACTGTTTTCGGTGCGTCGTCACCAAAGAGCACTAACTCAATATCTCCCTTGTTTGTCTTCATTACTATGTTCATATTTTTTACTTCGTTAATGTTAATCGCTGGCTCTGATACCATATCTACCTTAATCTCTGGTGTTGTTGTGGCAGTTTCTAGTACTTGCTCTGTTCCACCATTAGTAAAGTATGTATACACACCAAGACCGATTATTAATACTAAAATCCCAACTATAATTTTGTTCATAAGCAATATTTATCTATTATCCATTATTTGTATTGCTGTTAGTGTAGCAAAAATAATTTATGTTATCTATGTTTCTTCCTCTCATTTTCTGTTAAGAACTGCTTGCGTAGTCGGATACCCTCAGGTGTTACCTCTAAGTACTCGTCGGCACGCATAAGGCCTAGAGCACTTTCTAATGTTAACTCTACTGCAGGTGTAATTTTAATATTCTCATCAGAGCCAGAGGCACGCATGTTAGTGAGCTGTTTACCCTTTGTAGGATTAACAATCATATCTTCTCCCTTAGAGGTATTGCCTACTACCATACCCTCATATACCTCTGTGTTTGGATTTATATAAAGAGTCCCACGCTCTTGCAGGTTAGCCAATGCGAAGGCGAGTGCCTTACCTCGTTCCATAGATACCATAGAGCCAAGCTCCGTCTTTACCACATCACCAGCATAAGGCTTAAATGCAGAGAAGACAGAAGTGAGAATCCCCTCTCCCTTAGTATCTACTACAAACTCATTACGATACCCAAGCAGCCCTCGCGTGGGTACTTCAAAGTTGATAGTGGCATGCCCATTTTCTGTCGCCATATTTGTCATTATTCCTCTACGCTTGCCGAGCTTCTCTATTACTACACCGCTAAACTCCTCTGGTACAAATACGGAAACTTCCTCAAATGGCTCGTGCAGTGTACCGTCTACATCCTTCTCTATCACCTCTGGCTGCGATACTGCTAGCTCAAAGCCCTCACGGCGCATGTTCTCTATCAGTACGGCAAGATGCAACTCTCCTCGGCCAGATACCTTGTACTTTACACCATCGCCAAACTCTACACGTAGTCCTACATTTATCTCTAGCTCCTTTTCTAGTCTATCGCGTATTTGCCGTGATGTGAGGAACTTACCACTCTTACCAGCAAAAGGAGAGTCATTTACAAACATGCGTAGCGATATGGTTGGCTCATCTACACTAATTGCAGGTAGCACGGGTGCATCCTCCTCCATAGCAAGTGTTTGCCCAATAAATATATCGGGAATACCAGCCACCATTACAATGTCGCCTGCCGAGGCAGTCTCTACCTCCTTCTTCTCCAGCCCCTCAAAGGTGTAAAGTTTGCTGAGCTTGCCCTTAAACGCACTCCCTTCGTTGTCGTGTACAAACATCTCTTTCTTGTTCTCTATCTTCCCCTTATAGATTCTGCATACTCCCATACGCCCTAAGAAGTTGTCGTACGCTAGGTTAAATACCTGCGCTTGCAAGGGCTCGCTTGCAAGCCCTGCGCCGGATGCAGGAGGCACAGTTTCTAAAACTAAATCAAGTAGTGGTGTAAGGTCTTTGCCCTCATCATCCATATTGAGCTTGGCAATACCATCTCGCCCAATAGCGTAGATAGTTTTGAAGTCTAGCTGTTCATCTGTGGCGCCGAGATCCATAAAGAGCTCTAGTACGTCATCGTGCGCTCTATCCACATTAGCTGCTGGTTTGTCTATCTTGTTTAGCACGAGTATTGGCTTTAATCCAAGCTCCAGCGACTTCTTTAGTACAAATTTTGTCTGTGGCATCGGCCCCTCTGCTGCATCTACAACCAAGAGTACAGAGTCTATGCTGCGCAATACACGCTCTACCTCAGAGCCAAAGTCGGCGTGCCCAGGGGTGTCCAATATATTAATCTTAGTTACTTGTCCGTCCGCAGGATTAGGATAAAAAACACTGGTATTCTTAGCATATATTGTAATACCACGCTCACGCTCTATGTCGTTACTATCCATAGATACTCCGCCCTGTGTCATCCCTGTTTGTTCCAACAAAGCATCCGTAAGAGTCGTCTTACCGTGGTCTACGTGGGCTATTATTGCTATGTTTCTAATTTCCATAAGGGCCAACTATACCCCATTTATATTTTTTTACTAGCTTTCTCTTCTAGCTCACCATCTTTTAGCCAAATTGCTCGGTCTACATATTTCATATCATCCGGCTCGTGAGTTACCATGATGATAGTTTGATTATACTCATCTACCAAATAGCGTATTGTGTTAAGCACTGTCTCTGATGACTCAGTATCTAGATTTGCAGTTGGCTCATCTGCAAAGAGTATCGCAGGCTTATTAACAATAGCACGAGCAATAGACACGCGTTGTTGCTGACCTCCAGAGAGCTGTGATGGTAAGTGATGCCCTAAGCCCTTTAAGCCCACCTTCTCTATAGTAGCTAGTACATCTGCTTCATACTCAGCTTTACTGAACCCTAACGCCTGCATTGGTAATGCCACATTCTCAAATAAAGTGAGCTCTGAGAGTAGCGCATAATCTTGGAAGATGTACCCAATAAAGTTAAGTCTGAAGTTGGTCTTCTCGCCTTCTGACATTTCTGAGACATGTTTACCATTGATTTGTATTGTGCCCTCCGTAGGTATATCTAAAAGAGCTACTTGATGCAAAAATGTAGACTTACCAGACCCCGAGCGCCCCATGAGAGCTATAAACTCACCTTTTTTAAACTTCATGGTGATATCCTTAAGAGCATGCACAGGCTCTGGGGAGTCTATATTATATGTCTTAGATAGGTTATTTACCTCAAGGATTATGTTGCTTTCTTTCTCTTTGGTCATAATAGATAGTGTTATTAGTGGTATAGTAAGTCTAGTATCTTCTTTCTAATCTCTTTCATCGCTGGTACTGCAGAGCCAACAAGGCCTGCAAATAAGAAGAATATTACACTAGATACGAGCGACTTATCCTTTAAGAAGGGTACTATATCTCCCATCGGCAAGTCTATAGGATTCTGGATGAATGCTGCGATAATAACAAACTTCATCAATAAATAACCAAGTATAGAGCCAACTATTGTATAGAACACTCCTCGGATAATATATGAGTTTATAATAATATCTTCTTTAATGCCTATGGCTTTGAGTATACCGATTTGTCTACGCTTATTTACAATATCCACAAATATAATAATAAAGATCACAAGACCAGCCACCAGAGAGCCTATGATTCTTAATATAGATCCTATCATCTCAAAGGATTGCTCTATACCTGCTCCTGCCGAAGTCTTCTCTCTCCAGTCTGCTATCTCATAATCTCTAAATCTGGACTTTTTAAGGATGTCTACAACCTCTTGTGATGTATTTTTATCATATAATCGCACAACTATTTCTGTTGTCTCATCATTTGTACCAAGTAACGAGCGCATCTCACTGTCTAATATCAGACCCTTTTTGTCTAAGTTTGAGTTTTTTGTTTTAAATATTCCAACTATTTCATATTCTTTCCTCACTCCCCAAAGCTCTACGATTATTTTATCTCCATCTCTCATGCCTCCCAAGTCATCGGTAAACATAGAGCCTTTATAGCCGCCTGCAAGCCCCGAGCCGATTATTATCTTACCGTAATCATCATCTCTTAAATACCTACCATCTATAATCTTTGATCTAATATCAAAAACCTCTTTATCTGTGTCTACCACATCTATACCAAGCAAAGAGCTACCAATACGCTCATAATCACGACCATCTCCACGCTTATCGTTTATAAAAGACGCTTGCACATCTGTAAGTGGTGATATCTTTTTTACATATTGATTATCTTTAAGAAAGTCAATAATGTATTTTGTATCTACTATAAAGTCATCACCTGTCTTTGGCTCTATAATGACCTCGCCATATTGGTAATCTATCTTGCCTTCAGTGATACCCTTTGTAATACCAGCAAAAATAGAGTCAGTGAATAATAGATTGAGAAATACTATCATCATTATAATAATCACAAGAGCAAGCGAGCTCTTATTACTCCTTGTAAGAGACTTAACAGCGAGAAAAAATGATAATTTGCCGTCCTTCATATTTTACTATTCTTTAGGTGCTCTATCACTTAGTCCACTTTTAGAAAAATTTATAATCTCTGTATCAGGCGTAATCCCAGATAAAACTTCTATATATTTATCTCCTATAAATCCACTCTCAAAGTACATCTTTGAGAACTTCTCATCTATTGGTTTATTCTTGTTGGGATTTAGTATTTGTACAAAGTATTTATCTATATCTTTTTTGGTGGCTGATCTATCTATAGAGAGTACACTTTCTTTAACCTCATAAGGTATTGTTACGTCTAAAGACATACCCGGTAATATCGTAAGATTACTATTTTGCATCTCTGTTGCATCTATGCGTACCTCATAATATATAATACCTAGTACTTCAACTTTATCTGGATAAATAAAGTCAACTACACCCGTAAATATTTTATTTGGTAAAGCATCTAATGTTATTTGTGTTGTCATACCAGCTGACACCTTGGCTATATCAACCTCAGATACTAACGCGGAAACGTACATATCTTTAGAACTTATTTTGATTATTGGTGTTGAGTTTGATATAAATTCTCCAACATCTGTGTATATATCAACAACTACACCCGACAGTGGGCTATATAGATATGTTTTATCTAGTGCTGCCTTTGATACTTGGTAGCTACCTTGTGCAGAGAGTACTGCAGCCTCTGATGCTTGCACACCAGCCTCAGCAACATCTATATCCTCAACGCGTGCACCGCTAAGCACTTTACTCTCATTGCCTTGCGACGTCTGTAATGCCTTCTCTGCACTAATGATAGTATAACGTGCGCTTGTTAGCGCTGTTATATTAGACAGTATCTGTGAGCGTGCAGCATTAACAGTAGTAGTATAAGAGTTTATTGTACTAACGGGAGTGGACGCAGATGTTATAGCACCACTCAAAGCCAAAAGTAGATTATCGGTTAATTCACGCATTGACACGAGCTCCTCTATAACTTTTTGTAACTCAAGATCCAAGGCTTCATCATCAATGTTGTAAGTTGACTGATTTTTATGTCTGTCAATTATTTGATCAATGGCAACACGATTATTTTCTACAGATAACTTTGCAGAATATGCTGTAGTCTGGAATTTTAATTTTGGATTAACACTATCGGCATCGTTTAGTGTTACATCAGTGCCAAACAATATAGCACTGACTGTACCAGCATAAACTGTCTGCAGCACATTGCGTGCGGTATCTTGAGCAGATACAAGGCTAGACCTTGCTGCTGATACCTGACTTGATACTATGCTTTTATCCTCTAGTGTTGCACCATTTATAACCTTCTGCAACTGAGCTTCTGAAGACGCTAGTTGTGCTTCTGCAGCTCGCAACGCTCCAAGCGCCTGTGTTACTTGTGCTCTCTGTGTACTATTTTCTATCCTTGCTACTATGTCACCATTTTTAACCTCCTGACCTATTTTAACATATAACGCTGCCAACTGACCGGACGCTTCAGACCCTAGCTCTATCTCACTGTCAGACTTTATCTCTCCATTTACAGATATAGACTTGCTAATATCACGCACCTGCGCTTGTACAATATTGTACAAAGTATTTGGATTAGCCTCTTGGTACTTACCGTAAATAGTATACGCAGTAAATACGATACCAATAAATAAGATAATTAGTAGTACTCTCTTTCTCTCTATTACAATCTCTGTAAATTTGTTTATGTTAAACTTCGCAATAAGCTCATTTATCTGCATGACTTTTTATATTTAGTTGATACAA
>CAZWKW010000038.1:0-3648 GCA_964634115.1 uncultured Candidatus Saccharibacteria bacterium
CCTGTTGTCCAGCAGAGCTGCAACGAGTAGCCACCAGTGTGGCGAGTAATGTTGAGTGTGTCTCCTATCACGTATACATTAGAGTGAAGTTTGGAACTCATAGTTTTAAAGTCTACCTCACTGAGCTCTACACCACCATCTGCTACTATGGCACGGGAGAGTCCACATGTGCCAGAGATAGGGAAGGCGAGCTCCTTCATTATGTGTGCTATTTTTCTCCTCTCTTCTTTACTCACAGAGTGCACAAGAGTATTGCCGTAGTGATTACCCATAATATACAAGATCGCATCTGATAGTTTCTGTGGTAGGAGTTCTGACAAAACATTTTTAACCTGTTTATTCTTATGTTGCTCAAAGAGTCTCCATATACGCTTATCTAACTCACCAAGGTCAGTATCGGGAAAGCAGTCTATAGCAGCAAGCACCGGTCCGCCCTCTAGTAGCTTACGTACTTCTCCAGATACATTAATAATTAGTGGGGCAGAAATACCAAAGTGCGTGAATAGAATCTTACCAGTCTTTTTAATATGAGTCTTACCATTTTGCTTGAAGCGTATTGTCATAAACGAGAGTGAGGTACCAGCAAGGCGGTGTACCCACTTCTCATTAGTCTTTAATGGCACTAGATTTGGATTAGGCTTGTGTATTGTGTGCCCAACCTCGCGTAGCATGCGCAGTCCGTCGCCCGTAGAGCCTGTGGTAGGAGCCGAGAGGCCGCCAGTGGCTACTATGAACTTTTCAGCAAAGATCCTGCCTTGGTTAGTCTCTATGCCTATTATAGCTCCTTCCTCTACAATAAACTTTCTTGCAGATACTCCAGCTTTAAATTGCACGCCATTTTTGCTGGCGTAGCTTACCAGAGTGTTTAGTACGTCTGACGCTTTCTGACTTTTGGGGAAGGTGCGCTTACGAGCCTCTATTATGAGAGGGAGCCCCAAGCGTTCAAAAAAGGTAAATGTACTCTTTACATTAAATTGTGAGAATGGAGAGTGTAGAAACTTCGCCGCATCACCAAAGTTGTCTAAAAATTTATGAGTGTCGTATTCGGCATTGGTAATGTTGCAGCGCCCACCACCTGTTATAGAGAGCTTTTTGCCAAATATTTCGTTCTTCTCTAGTAGAGCTACGCGAGCCCCACTCTTTGCTGCGGTACCTGCTGCCATTAGCCCTGCTGGTCCGCCACCAAGCACTACTACATCATAATCTTTTTTGATTTTTCGTCTCATATGTTAAGTAACTCTACTACGGTAGATAGTTCGCAATATAATTAAAGAACCAGCAACAATTAAATGCCATAGCCAATGCTGAAAGACGAAGGCAAGTGCTGTAAGGCCAACAGCAGCAAGTTGCCCCAGCTTGCCTGTGCTTTGGCTCAGCACAGTGCTTGTGCCAGCGGCAGACGACGTCGCCATGTCTATATTAGAGTTAGTAACTTTCTGCTCATTTTGTAATTCTGCACTTTTACTTCTTAGGGCTTTTGCTATTTCTTTTGCTTTTGGATCTATTTGACTAAATATGTTATCGGCCAACATGCCACTGGTGCTTGCCACATTGCTGGCAACCTCTGCAACGGTCTGTATCGCACTAGAGCTTGCTACATTCTCCAGTGTAGATAAGAGTTCTGTTGCAGACTCTTGTATTGGTGTAGGAGCGGGTGTGGGTGCAGCCTTGGTAAATATGGTGCGTACCGGCAGTGTAGTATAGGTAAGTTTAGAATTTGTGGATGGTGTGATATGTGCAGATATAGGGTGCTCACCGGCACCTAGAGTGTACTCTAGGGCTACTGGCTCTATGTTGTTGGGTGCTATGGCAAATACCACCTGCCCAATTAACTCGCTTGCATCGTAGAAGGTTACTGTACCGTTGGCAACTGTATTCGTCTGATTTTGTACAGCTACAAATATGCTAATGGTCTCTCCTTCTGTAGTACTTTGTTTAGAGAACCATATACCATCTACAAAGCCCGCATTCTCTGTGGCTACCGCTTGAGCGGGCAATACGAATAATATGGCTATAAGTAAAATTATAACTTTATGCATACAGCCAGTATAGACAAATTAGCTCACTTAGTCCATAATTTAGCGCATTAGTAACATATAAATTAAGTAATAATGAATGACGATAAACAAATGTTTAAAGGTAACTGGACATGTGGACAGTGCAAAGGAGAGATCACAGAGCTCCCATTTGAGCCGGACCCAGAGCGTGCACATACTCTAAAGTGTGTGGATTGCCACCGTAAAGGTCGCGATGAGCGTGGACCACGCTCTGACAAACCAATGCACACGGGGGATTGGACATGCTGCGAGTGCGGAGGCAAGATAGACAAGCTTCCGTTTGAGCCACGTGATACCTCTAACCTTAAGTGTCGCGACTGCTTCCGTAAATAGTAATTGCAGTCATTTGCTTTTACTGCTTAAGTAGAATATTCTGAGCAGATGATATTAAAATTTGTGAAGTCAGCTGCCATATTCGCCGCGGTTGTTAGTGCCACTCTGGCTGTACTTGTGTTGGTTGGTGCGTTTTTACTGCCCGAGAGAGAGGTAAAAATGGAAAAGCAGCAGGCTACACCCACCCAGGTGGTGGTGGAGACTCCACCCTTGCCTCCAAAGCAAGAGCTCTTGGGTAGTGCCACCACTACTTTTTGGGGTAGTTCTGCAGATCGGATACATAATATTGCCTTAGGTGCCAAGCGCGTAAGTAGTATTACAGTAGAGCCCGGTGAGGAATACTCTTTCTTAGAGCATCTCGGAGATGTATCTTTAGCTACAGGATATAAAAAGGAACTTGTTATATCTGCAGGTTCTACCCGTAAAGAGGCAGGTGGAGGGATTTGTCAAGTTTCTACAACACTCTTTCGTGCGGCTGTTGACGCTGGGTTACCCATTACAGAGCGTACAGGACATGGTTATATAGTGGGTTACTATGGCCCAGGTCTAGACGCTACAATTTACGGTCCATGGCGAGATTTAAAGTTTATGAATGATACAGGAAATCCTATTACAATAACAAGCACCGTTGCAGGAGGTGAGATTAATTTTGCTATCACTGGTATACCAGATGGTCGTATTGCCACTACCAGTAAGATGAAAGTAAGTGATGTAAAACCACCGCCACCACCAATTTATATTTCTGATTTTAGTTTAGAGCTTGGTAAAAAGTGGTGTCCAGAGACACCTGTGCGAGGCATGAAGACAGAAATTATGTATACAATTATACGCCCAGATGGCTCCGTGGACGAACAGCTTTTCAAAACAAACTATAAAGCATGGGGCAAGAAGTGCTACATGGGAGTTAAGCTACCTGTTGAGCAATAATTTGTTGTCGGGGCTGGAGTTGAACCAGCATTCATCACGCTTCAACAACGCTGTCTTACCAATTAGACGACCCGACACATCTGCACCCTTTAGTACAGAGGAACTACAAAATTGTGCAATATGCAGCCTATAAATAGTACAAGCACAAGGTAGTACGTTGTCCATCCCTTTGTGGCAGGGAAGTAGCGTGAGAGAAGACTAAAGTTACCCTGATACCACTTGCGAAAGCCAAACCAAGATACTACATTTGCCCCAAGCGAGTCTATAAGAAGTAAATAAAATATAACGAGATATATTGTTGTTTCCATGTTATTAAAAATAGCTACTAATA
>CAZWKW010000038.1:3748-5907 GCA_964634115.1 uncultured Candidatus Saccharibacteria bacterium
ATCATCTCACGCTTAATAGCGAGACGTTTTGTCGTCTTTTTAGAATGTGACTTCTTCATCTTGCCTACTCCTGTACTTCTTTTTGCCATTGAGGGAATTATATACAAAATCCCCGCTAGGTCAAACCTAAACGGGGATTTTGTTTATCTAAGCTAAGTTAGATTATACACGACTAACGTTGGTAGCACTTGGACCCTTGTCTCCATCTACAACTTCAAACTCAACTGTGTCGCCCTCCTTGAGGTCGTCAAAGCCTACGTTCTGAAGTTCGTTAGAGTGAAAGAAGAGGTCCTTGTCGCTGCCTTCTACAGATATAAAGCCGTAGCCTTTATCCATAATGCGTGCGATTGTTCCTTTTTGCATTCTGTATAGAACTAATCTAATAAAACATCAAATAAAAACAACCTAAAAAATAAAACTCGACTTAATCTTGCTTCTAGGAGCTACTTGATTACTGAGAATTATATTACATCTATTACTATATGTCAATGGTTTTGTTGTAAAAGAAAATCGCCAGGTGGACCTAGCGATATAAGATTTGGGGGAGGCGAGGCTTGTCCGGACAAGCCTCGCCCGTTACCAGAGCTCAACACAACCACACGGGAGGTATTGTGTAGTGGTTGCGGATCTCACGGTTCCCCGTAGAGTCGATTCCAAACTTAGCCTTACTTGTCAATTACCTCAGCGCCAGGTGTTGACCGTACTTGCCTAGAGTACGGGCACCCGCTCAGTAATTTCCAAGCAGTACAAAATTAAGAACCAACTCTGTCGGCTTGTCCCTTGCAATCCAAGCCGACATTCCACTTACAAATATAGTGAAAAATCAAACAAAAAGCAACCAACGCTCCTGTCCTAGGTGACACCTAGGACAGGAGCGTTATAGTGTATACCTGCTTTCTATATTTATTTTCAACTTTGATAGTACTGGATTTACAACATCACTTAGAACTAGCTCTATGGTTGCATCTGGCAAAATCCTGTGTAGATAATCTATAATTTCGGATACATCTTCCCCAGACTGCACTGCGAACCGTACAGATGCCTCTATGTCTTGCGTATTTTCGGCCAGTACATTTTGATTCTTTTCGAGGTAGAACTTTCTGATTCTACCACGAAGCATTATTCCGTTTATTGGAGTTTCTTTCGCCTGTATCTCATATATGTCCCATATAATCAGGTCTTCAATCATAAGTTATTCATTCATTACAATAAACTCACCCTCCTTAAGAGCGTGCATTGGTAAAGAGGTATCGCCGTATTGTGCCAGCTCCTCATATGCAGCCTCCCAATCTATGGCGCCGCTCTGGTCGGTAGCTCCGTAATCTGATTTGTAATGTGCAAGAAATTTGATAGGGAACGTGCCAAGACCATCGCCAGGTTCGCGCCTATCACAACCCCAAAAATGTTTTGAGAGTACCATAGAGCTAGCAGAATTAGTGCCTACCCGCTTTCCTTTAAATAGCTCCGAGAGGTCGTATTGCTTTAATATATCGTAAAGCGGTTTAATACTTCCTCCGTGTAAATACATTGCGTCGGCCTCTGCTACTTGCTCGGCAAAGTTCTCCACGGTAGCGTTTTCATTTAGTGGGTATACTCCTTTAGGGTAATAATCTTTAAAAAGTTTCGTATATTTCTCAAATCGAACTTCAGGGTCGTCTGGCAGTGTGGCAAAAAAGCACCAGAGCAGTTTAGGCTCATTACCAAGTCCATCTAGTAGCTCTGCAAAGTAAGCCTTCGCAGCCTTTGGCTGCGACTTTAACCCTCCAGAGTTCATTACATATTTGGTCATCATATTGAGTGTATCACAAAAATTTATACAGATGCGTGGAATCAGGTAATCTTTCTAATCAAAATGGTAAACTATCTCGTCGAAGTTGGTTATTACACCCTTCTTGTTTATAAGAATCCCCTCTGCTTTGTAGAGCTTTTTGCGCTTTTTTTCGTATTTTTTATTTACCCACACTTTGCCATTTGAGTACACAATACGGTGGAAGGGTATCGTCTCGGGGTTTGGTGCCTTGCTGAGTATGCCAGTAACACTGCGTGCAGCTTGCCCTCCACCTCCGGCAGCGCGTGCTAAAATGCCGTAGGTAGTAACTCTGCCGTAGGGGATTGAGGTTGCCAGCAACCACACATTTTGGCTAAATTGTCCGAGCATA
>CAZWKW010000039.1:0-5881 GCA_964634115.1 uncultured Candidatus Saccharibacteria bacterium
GAGGTTACCAGCCACACCCCTCCTTATCGCCGGTACAATACCTACTGCATCAATTGTGTCTGCTGGCACAAGTGCCACTGAGATTTTTATTTCTTCCTGCTCATTCATCCATTTAAAGACTTCTTCCCTCTTCTTTTCAGATAACTTTTTAGAATCTCGTAGTCCTCTCTTTAGAGGCCACTCGCTAAAACCAACTGGCAAATGCACAGCACCAACCGCTACCGGCCCGGCTAATGGTCCGCGCCCGGCCTCGTCTATGCCAATTATGTATTTAGTTACCATAATTGGTATACTACACACATGAGCAAATTTGTACACTTGCATACGCACAGCCATTACAGCCTACTTAACGCACTGCCTAAAATCCCAGAGCTTGTAGCAGCCGCCAAGGCAGATGAGCAAGATGCAATTGCACTAACTGATGACGGCAATATGTACGGCTCTATCGAGTTTTATAAAGAATGTATAAAGCAAGAGGTAAAGCCAATAATAGGCGTAGACTTCTACGTTGCACCTCGCACTAGGCACGATAAAGAGTTCAAGATAGACAACGCTACCACTCGCCTTGTGTTACTTGCTAAAAATAAACAAGGTTACGACAACCTAATAAAACTCGTTACAACAGCTAATATGGAGGGCTTTTACTATCGTCCGCGCGTAGACAAAGAATTATTGAAGAAATACAAAGACGATTTGGTGGCTATACTGCCCTCCTTCTCTGGGGCACATATAAGTGCGCTGAAGAATGGTGATTTGGATAAAGCTACAGAAATACTAAAATGGCACAAAGATACATTCGGAGATAATTTATATCTTGAGATTACGCATCACCCAGAGATATTTGGTCACGAGGAATTACAAGAGCAAATTGCAAAACTTGCAGAGAAAGAAGGTGTGGAGCAGGTAGCAACAGGAGATGTGTACTACATGAATAAAAACGAAAATCTTGCGCGAGAGATGGTGCGCTGTATTGCTCGTGGCACACAGCTTGCAGGGGATGAGGCCGACCGCGCCGATGACTTCTCTTTTATATCTCAAGACTCTGCAGAAAGTTATTTTAAAAAGTACAAGCACGCATTAAAGAACTCTGTAAAAATTGCAAATGAGTGCAACCTAAAATTAGACCTTGGTAACTGGATTATGCCAGAATATCCAAAAGAAGAGGGTAAAACCTATGACGAAGCTCTGCGCGATGCCGCGTACGCAGGCCTTACAATGCGCGAGATGGAGGGGACGAAAGAAGTAAAGAAACGTATAGACTACGAGCTTGGTATTATAGCTGACAAAGGTTACTCGCCATACTTCCTTACCATTGCAGACCTAATGCGCTATGCTCGCGAAGCAAATATCTACACAAATACTCGAGGTAGTGCCGCCGGCTCTCTCGTCTCTTACCTTACTGGTGTAACTAATGTAGACCCGCTGGAGTACAAGCTCCCCTTTGAGCGCTTCCTCAACCCAGAGCGACCAAGTGCACCCGACATAGATATGGACATTGCCGACAATCGCCGCGACGACCTTATAGACTACGCTCGCAGCAAATATGGCGATGACCACGTAGCGCAAATTGGTACCTTCGGTACCATGGCAGCACGCGCCGCTGTGCGAGATGTAGCGCGTGCTACAGGGCACTCGTACTCTGTAGGCGACCGACTTGCCAAGCTTATACCATTTGGCGCGCAAGGATTTCCTATGACAATAACACGTGCCCTAGAGCTAGAGCCGGAGCTAAAGGAGGCCTACGACAACGACTCTGAAACTCGCGAAATACTGGACCTTGCAAAAATAATAGAGGGCAACGCACGCCACGTAGGTGTGCACGCTGCTGGAGTGGTTATAGCTCCTACTCCTGCAGTAGACTACGCTCCTCTGCAGCACGACCCAAAGAGTCAGAATGATGAATATGGAAAGATAATTACCCAGTACGACATGTACTCTATAGCCGACGAGTATGGTGGTGTTGGATTACTCAAATTTGACTTTCTCGGGCTTAAAAACCTCGCTATACTAGCAGATACAATAAAGCGGGTTAAGAAAATTCAAGATATTGACGTAGATGTGGATAATATACCACTAGACGATGCCACTACATTTAAGATGCTATCAAGTGGCCGCACTATGGGTGTCTTTCAAATGGCTAGCTCTGGCATGACACGCTGGCTTACAGAACTCAAGCCATCAACTGTGCACGACATTAACGCCATGGTGGCTCTCTACCGCCCCGGACCTATGGAATTTATACCAGATTATGTAGCACGCAAGCACGATCCAAGTAAAGTAAAATACATAGATCAAAGGCTAAAAAAGTACTTAGAGCCCACCTTTGGTATTCTTATTTACCAAGACGACGTTATGCTTATAGCTGTAGAGCTTGCAGGCTATAGCTGGCTAGAGGCGGATGACTTCCGCAGAGCAATGGGTAAAAAGAAGCCGGAAGAAATGGCCAAGCAGAAACAGAAATTCCAAGACGGCTGTATAGAACATGGTATGGAGCATGGAGTGGCGCATAAGTTGTGGGAGATGATAGAAACTTTTGCCGCGTACGGCTTTAACAAAGCACACGCCACAAGTTATGGTAACCTCTCGTACCGCACAGCGTATATGAAGGCGAACTATCCACTCGAGTTTATGTCGGCGCTGCTAACTGCCGATGCAGGCGACACAGAGAAGGTAGCAGAAACAATAGAAGAGTGTGGCAAGATGGGCGTAGAGATATTACCTCCAGATATTAACGAAAGCTTTGAGCCATTCTCCGTAGTGGCAGATAAAAATGCAATCCGCTTTGGCCTTATGTCTATCAAGAACTTCGGTGAGGGTATTGCACACACAATTGTTGAGGAGCGCAAGGCAAATGGTAACTTCAGCTCTCTTGCAGACTTTCTCACTCGTGTAGAAGACCGAAACTTAAACAAACGTGCACTTGAGGCGCTTATAAAGTCTGGGAGCTTAGACCGATTTGAGAGTAGATCTGCAATGCTCGATAGCCTAGATACATTACTTGCGTACCACAAAGAGACGCACACTGGCTCTAAAGAGCAAGGCTCACTCTTTGGTGATACTGGTACGGCTACAGAGCTTGCTATACCAGAGGCTGAGCCACTTAGCCTTACGCAGAAGCTCTTGTGGGAGAAGGAGTTACTTGGACTTTATGTATCTGGTCATCCAATGGATACTCACGCCAATAAGTTAAAAGATAAGCCGACTCTAAGTGAAGTGAAGAAGAAAACAAGAGCAGGTGTAACAACTGTAATAGCTGGAGTAATAGAAGAGGTGAAGACAATACTCACCAAAAAGGGCGACAAAATGGCGTTTATAAAGCTCTCGGACCAGAGCGACAGCATAGAGGCAGTCGTCTTTCCTAAGACATTTGCCAAGCATGCAGACGCACTACAAACAGAAAAGTGTATCTTGATTAAAGGCAAACTCTCCAAACGCCAAGGCGAGCTCTCATTCCAAGTTGATGCGGTTAAGAGTTTAGACAAATGAGCTAGAACTCCACTGGCTCGTTTGTCCAACTGCTGTAACAGTTTGCGCCAGAAAATAAAAGTGATACGATAACTTGCATGAGTGAAAAAGATACGGACATAGAAATAAAACGTAAACACAGCGCAAGTCACATAATGACGGCTGCTGTGCAAATGCTCTATGGTAAAGAGGTTGGCCTTGGTGTGGGCCCGTGGACGAGTGAGGGCTTTTACCAAGACTTTGACTTTGGTGATGTGCAGGTATCAGAAAGTGATTTGAAGAAGATAGAAAAGAAGATGCGCTGGATAGTAAATAAAGGCATGCCAATAAAGCACGAGGTGGTTACTGTAGAGCAAGCTCGCGAGCTACATAAAGGCGACCCTTACAAGGAAGAGCTCATAGACGAACTAGAGAAGGATGGCGCAGAGCTAAGTGTATACTACATTGGTGAGTCGTTAGACAAAGCTCTCTCCGCGCAACTTTGCGAAGGTCCACACATAGAGTCCACAGGTGAGCTTGGAGTATTTAAACTAGAGCGCCTTGCGGGTGCCTATTGGCGTGGTGACGAGAAGAATAAGATGCTCACGCGCATCTACGGAGTAGCGTTTGAGACTCAAGAGAAGTTAGACGAGCACTTAGAAAGACTAGAAGAGGCAAAAAAGCGCGACCACCGCAAGCTTGGCAAAGAGCTAGACCTCTTTACATTCTCAGATCTTGTGGGCTCCGGGCTACCACTATGGACACCACGCGGTACACTGATGCGCGATTTAATAGTAGAAAAGATACAAAAGATACAAGGTGCGTATGGCTACCAAGGTGTAACAATCCCACACATTACAAAGAAAGATCTCTATGAGACAAGCGGTCACTGGGAAAAATTTGGTGACGAGCTATTTAAGGTTAGAGGGCAAGGTGATACAGAATTTGTGATGAAGCCGATGAACTGCCCACACCACACACAAATTTATGCAAGCAGGCCACGCAGTTATAAGGAGCTGCCAATACGCTTTGCAGAGACAACAATGGTATATCGAGACGAGCAAGCCGGCGAACTGCTCGGTCTCTCTCGTGTGCGCTCTATTACACAAGACGATGCACACGTATTTTGTACCAAAGATCAAATAGAACAAGAAATTGGAATAATTGTGTCTGTAATAAAAGAATTTTACACATCCCTCGGCATGTTTGGTAAAGGAGACTTTTGGGTTTCGGTATCTGTACGAGATCATAACACACCGGAGAAATACTTAGGTAAAGCAGAAAATTGGGACATGGCAGAAGGCAAGCTGGAAGAAATAGCAAAGAAGGAGGGCTTTGATTATAAAGTGATAGAAGGTGAAGCTGCATTTTACGGACCTAAGATAGACTTTATGTTTAAAGATGCAATTGGACGCGAGTGGCAACTTGCCACTGCACAGCTAGACTTTGTAATGCCAGAGCGCTTTAGCCTAGAGTACACCACTAAAGAAGGTACTAAGGATACTCCAGTAATGATACACCGAGCTGTTGCAGGCTCGCTAGAGCGCTTCCTATCTGTAATGATAGAGCACTTTGCCGGATCCTTCCCTCTTTGGCTTTCTCCCGAGCAGGTGCGTGTGCTACCTATTGGTGATTCTCATAAGGAATACGCAAACTTAGTAGTCGAAGTACTAAGTAATGCGGGTATACGGGTAGAGCTCGACGACTCTGGCGACACACTCGGCAAGCGCATACGTAATGTAAAGACTGCCAAAGTGCCTTACACGCTGGTAATTGGTGATGACGAAGTTAAAGACAAGACAGTAACAGTAGAAAGTCGCGATAAAGGTAAAATAGGTACACAAAAACCCGACGAGTTTGCCGGGCTATTGCTTAAAGAAGTGGGAGATAAAGATTAATAAGTATAATAAGCACCTGTTGCATAACTAAGTTCGGTTAGAAATTGGTTAGGTCTACTATAACGATTACCGTAATCTTCTACTCTGTCGGAACACCGTGGAGAATATTCTGGCGATTCGTAGTAAGGACCATAGTTATAATTATATGTTGGGCACACTGGCTGCTGAGGTACTGCGTAATATACTGGGTAGTATTGTGGGTAATACACTGGGTATGTATTAGTATACTGGTAATTGCTGTGCCCTCCGTAGCCTTGTGCGGAGGAGGGGTGATTATAGTAGTTTACCGGTCCAGCGTTATAATCTGTGTATTGGTAACCAGTATTTACATAACTATACGCAGATGCAGCATTAGGTACCATAACAACGGCTAGTAATGTAAATAATATTAAACTCGTGAATATCTTTTTCACCACGTTAGAAGTCTGGTTTATATTTTGAATATTTTTCATAATTTTGTGCTAAACTTCCGTTAGTAATAATTACTTCTAACGGGGTTCATAACCTATATATTATACCATTTCTAGCGTGCTTGTCAA
>CAZWKW010000040.1:0-5714 GCA_964634115.1 uncultured Candidatus Saccharibacteria bacterium
AACATCATCTTAGCAAGCGCAGAGATACCAATGCCTCCAATGCCGATGAAGTGTATGTGCTCTGCATTTTTTATACTCATGATTGTTTTCTCCTCTGCATTCTTATGATCGCTTCGATTGAGCCTTCCCCGCGTATAATTTCAGCATAAACTTTATTAGTATCTTTTCTATAATTGTTCAAGCTTGCTTTATGTGTTTTGGCGGTATTTTCCGGAATCTCATTTAAATTAAAAAATGCAAACTTATCAGACTCATAGTCTAAAACTATGTCTCCCTCTTCTACCTCACAAATAAATTGCAGTACTAAATCATTTCTATCCGGTCTATTATAAACTCCAACGAATTTATGAGATAGCAATTTCAACCCTGTTTCCTCTTTAATCTCACGACGTAAGCAATCTACAAATGACTCTCTTTGTTGCATCCCACCACCCGGAAGATCCCACAAGTCGTAATCACTTTTATGCATAAGCAGCACTCTGTCCTGTTTGTCAAAAATCATGCCGAAGACTCCTATTGTAAATTTGTTTTTCATATTTAAATTATCTCTACAGTATACTGCATGTTGGGAAATAGCGAGTGTACTCTTCCTCTAAAAATGTCTGAGTCTTTGCTCAACAGGAATGTGGTGGTGCCGTCAGCTATCTCTTGCTGCCAGACATGCTCCTGTACACGTCGTGCTACCTCCTCTGCAGGATCAAAGAGGACAGTCTTACTTTTTCCCAACACTTTTTTGAAGATTTCCTCTACCAGCGGATAGTGTGTGCAGCTGAGTAATATGACATCAATGGACGCTGTATCTACACCTTTTAGTGCTTGTTGTATATTTTTTTCTATCTCTACCTCACTAGCACCAAACTCTATAAGTCCTGCCAAGTCGGGCATGGCACAGGTTGTTATACTTTTACCAATCATTTTAAAGGCATTCTGGTAAATACCTGATTGTATTGTGGCTGGAGTGGCGCATATAAGTATGCGCTCTGGAGAATCTTTAAAAAATCTGACAGTAGGCCCGACCATCTCAAAAAGATGAGACTTGTCTAGGTTGAGCACGTCGAACAATGATATGGCGAGAGATGCAGACAGGCTGTTGCAGGCACTAACCATTGTGGTGGCACCTCTCGTAAGGAGTGTCTGCATGGCGTGCACCGTAAGCTCCGAGAGCTCTTCTCTGCTTTTGCTACCGTAGGGTGCATTCTTAATATCACCAAAGTATAGTATATCTGCCGATGGCACTATCTTTCTTATTGCCTTAAGTACTGTAAGCCCTCCAGAACCTGAGTCAAATATGCCTATCATAAGTGCTTGGCTATCAGATTTTTAAATTTGTCGTTTCTGTCGTATTCGTTTACAAATTCTCTGCCAAATGATGAGAAAAGTGGACTGAAGAGAATGGTAGTTGGTGTTTTTGTTTGTGTTTCCGTGTGAGCGTAAGCGAGCGCGGAGTTTACCGTGTCGGCAAATGTGCTATGAAGCTCTGCGTTCTCAAGTAGAGTAGATAAACGCTCTCCCCCACTCTCGTTTAATAAGAAAGTTTTTTTGCATTTTTTGTTTATCTCTTTTGCCACTTCTTCAAGTTCTGTGCCCTTGTCTGTACCTCCGGCTATTAAAACAATATTTCCATCAAGTGCCTCTAGCGCGGCGAGGGTTGCCTCAGGTGTGGTGGCGTTGTTGTCGTTGTATATTTTAATACCTTCCTTCGTCTCTCCCATATACTCTAACCGACCCTCTACACCAGAAAAACTTTCAAGACCCTCCTTAATCTGACTTTCTGATAAGCCGATAGATGCGAGAGCCTCACGTGCCAATGCAGCATTCTCTATATTGTGTGCGCCTGGTACTTTAAGATGCCAATCATCTGGAAGAGGCACTGCCACCACAGGATCTACCGGTGGTGATACTGCACGCACTCTCTCTACTACCTGCTCACCAATTATGAGCGTGTCTCCCTCTTGCTCGTTTTGGAATTTGAATATATTTGCCTTGTCGGTAAAGTACTCTTCCATATCTTTATAATAATTTAAGTGATCCGGATAGAAGTTGGTAAATACCGCTATGTGCGGGGAGAGCTCTTCATAACCGAAACCTTGAAGTTGCCACGAATCTAGCTCCAACAAAATAATATCGCCGTCTTTTATCTTTGGTAGAAGTGCAAGTGTTGAAACTCCACGAACATTGCCACCCAAATGCACCAACTTGGCGGTTGAACCGCCAAGTTTTAGTGTGGTGTGGAGCATGTGGGTTACTGTGGTTTTACCTCGTGTGCCTGTGATGCCAACAACTGTGGCGCCACACTCGCGAGCGTAGCGAGCGAGCAGTGCTGTGCTCATCGTCACTTCCACATCTGCATCTTGCGCCTCTGCAATATATTTAGAATCAAGTGGCACTCCGGCACCTTTGATAACTAAGTCGGCATTTTTGAAGTCCTCCACATTATGCCCGCCCAATGCAAAACTGATGCCCTCATGCTGGCGCAGAGTGGCTACGGACGCTGCGAGCTCCTTCTCACTTTTAAGGTCTGTTACGAGCACCTCTGCTCCACACTTTGCTAGAAACTCTGCATCACCAACTCCCCGCCCAAGAAGCCCAAGACCCATTACGGTTACGCGCTTATTTTTAAAAAAGTTACAATAATCTTTCATATTTAGATTAATTATGCGACACTCTCTCGTGCGAATTTACGCATATCTGTGTGTAGATCACGCTCGTCTACTATTTCTTTTTTTATTATTTCCTCTAAAACATCCTCTAACGTTAGAACTCCAACAAGCCCTCCAAACTCGTCTTGTACTATGCATAGGTGCTTACGAGTAGACAAAAACATCTTGAGTGTGTCATCTAGGCTGTCTGTCTCTTTTATAAATTTGACAGAACGGTCAGCCACGTCTCCTACTTTCTTATCTAGTGCGTCTCTACCGATAAGCTCTGAAGAGTATAAAATGCCAACTATGTTATCTTGCCCCTCAGAGTAAACTGGGAAACGAGATAGTCCCGACTCGCGTACTCCTTGTAGTAAATCGTCTGTAATTTTCTGTGAATACTCAAACATATGCACCACTGTACGAGGTGTCATTATATCCTCCACTTTCTTATCTGAGAATGTTAAAGCACCCTTTATAATACGTTCTTCGTCCTCGTCTAGGTCGCTCTTTTTATCATCCTCGTGCTCCTCTACAATCTTCATTAGCTCTTGCTTGGAGTAAATAGTTGGAAGTTCGTCTCCTAGGACCTTGTTTAATACCCAGCTAATCGGCCAGCTTATTGGATAGAATATCCAGATAAGAAATTGTACAAACCAAGCTATTCTTGCACCAAGATTGAGTGCGAACCTTGAAAAAACTGCTTGTGGAATAATCTCGCCAAATATAACTATAAGTGCTGTGGCGATAAACACAGCAAACACCCCAGTGGTAATAGATCCTAGAAAGACAGACAAAACTGCATTTACTGCAACATTGCCAATAAGCAAAGTTGTGAGAAGAAGATTGCCACGACGGCGCACTGCATATACGAGTGCGGCCTCACGGTTGCCTAGCTCCATTTTGCGTTTAAGCTCGTGCACAGAAAGCCCCATAAGACCAAGGGTAAGGCCAGAGAAAAGTGCAGAAAATATAACGAGTACCGTTATTATTACGTATGTCATTATGTTTATATATTACGATACAAAGTCTTTGTAATCAATCTCTCCGTGGATTACCCTATTTGTAATAATGGGCTGCCATTTGTGCTCTGCCTTGTTTACCAGTGTACCTATCTCCTCTGCGCTCATGTCTTTGGTGAGAGAGACAGCATGCTCAAAAAAGATTGGCCCTCTGTCGTACTCGTCTGATACAAAGTGCATTGTAATACCACTCTCGGATATTTCACCTGTGTCCAGAGCATCTTTAACTTCCTCGTGTACGTGGTGGCCCCACATACCCTTGCCGCCAAACCTACCACCGAGCTGCGAGAGGAGCGCAGGATGAATGTTAAAAGTTTTGGCTGGGTCTAGCCCCTTAACCTTCTTAAGCCAACCTGAGAGTGCTACCCATTCTGCTCCTGCATCTTGTACAATTTTGTGATAGTTCTCTGCTGTGTATGGACCTTTAAAGTATACAAATGGAACACCGAGGCTCTCTGCTCTCTCCTGCACTCCTCCACACTTATGGTTAGATACTACTGCGACAACCTCCGCATCTAACAGTGAGGCTTCGCCTCGCTGTTGTGGATGGGTGGAGTTAACTAAGTTCTCAAAACCAGAACCACCGCCTGTCTTGGAGCCGCTAGCAAAAATTATAAGTTTAAGTTTTGTCATTTTCATATTATTGATTTTAGTGCGTTTATGAAATATTTTATATCCTTTTCTGTGTGGATATATGAAAAGGATGCACGAACCCAGCCAAATTCTTTATAAGATCCTTTGTTAATCTTTGTATCATTACTATCCTCTAACCCGAGTAAATCGTGCCCATAAGGCCCAGCACACGAACAGCCTGCGCGGGTTTGTATACCAAATTCGTCTGAGAGATGCTTGGTAACAACGTATGGGCTTAGGCCGATAATGTTAAAAGCGAAAATTGGCAAGCTTGGTAATGTTTTATGAGAATATATCTCCACTCCTTCAAGTTTACTTAAATTTTGTAGTATTAATTTGTGGAGCATCTCTTCTTCCTCTTGTATTGCCTTAATACCAATAAGGTTGCGTAATTCGTACGCAAGTGAAGCTCGCACCAACTGTAATATACCCGGTGTACCTGCATCTTCTCGTACTTCTACATTATCTTCATAAAAGTGGTCGCTCCTTGAAACATACGAGACTGTACCACCAGCAGCGAATGTTGGTGGCAAGCTTTTGTCGTATAAATCTTTCTTTATAACAAGTAGACCACAACTTCCAGGCCCACCTATAAGCTTGTGTGGCGAGAGAAATAGGGCGTCGTAAAATTTGGCACTAACATTAGCATGTGCAGAGAGTGCTGCTGCATCAACACACATAATGCCATCGTACTCTTTAATAAGCTTATATATCTCTTCTATTGGATTAAGTAGCCCTGTTACATTTGACGCAGCACTAAATGTGCCGATAATCTCACGATTTTTATGTTTATTCAATAACTCAGCCAAGTGATTAAGGTCTATGGCACCATATGTATTTAACCTTATGCGAACAGTGTCGCAAAGTGCCTCTCTCCAGCTTAGCTCATTAGAATGATGCTCAAATGGACCAACTATTACAAGGGGTTTACTATTGATAGAAACATTGTATCGCTTTCTTGTAGCTGGTGGGATGTAGAGTCCAAGTATTTCTTGTAGTTTTTTTATTGCCCCTGTAGCTCCTGTACCCGTGGGGAGAATATACGCATCATCCCCTATTGCGAGTGTCTTACGCAAGGACTCACGGGCACGTGCATAGGCAAGCGTAGTCGCATTCGCATTTTTACCAACTCTAGAGTGAGTATTGGCGTATGTTTTAAGTAATTGTAAAATTTTGTCCTCAATTGGCTTATAAGCCAAACCTGATGCAGTAAAATCCAGATAGAGGGTGTCGTTTTCTATGATTATATTTTTTCTTACACTTTCTGTAGAAATACTATTCATTATGTGCGGCTGGTAGGACTCGAACCTACGACCTCGTCATTATCAGTGACGCGCTCTAACCAGCTGAGCTACAGCCGCGTGGGGATACTATAACAAAAAAAGTCTTGCTTGGCACGCAAAACCCCGCGCCTTCGGCG